>DAOWOG010000247.1 GCA_030642185.1 Helicobacteraceae bacterium
AAACCTGCTCCTGTCGCTACGACAACTTCTGCTGAAGATGAAGCAGCCCGCAAAGCTGCTGAAGCAGAGGAAGCCAGACGTGCTGCTGAAGCAGAGGAAGCCAGACGAGCTGCTGAAGCAGAGGAAGCCAGACGAGCTGCCGCAGCTGCTGCTGCCGCGGCTGCCGCTGCAGCAGCAATCGACAGTGACGGAGACGGTGTTCCCGACCGACTGGACAAATGCGATAACGCCGGTCTTAATGTAGAAGTCGATGCAGACGGATGTCCGCTGAAAGTAGAATTCACTGTTGCACAGCTTGCATTCAATTCAGCTGTTATCGATCAAAAATCCAAAGACGATGCTACAAAATTCATTACATTTTTAAAAGAAAATCCTGCTTACCATGTTGTCATCAATGGCTATGCCGATGATGAAGGTACTGCGAAAAACAACATGATTATTTCAGAAAGACGTGCTGAAGCAGGAAAACAGCTCCTCATTAGCAACGGCATTGATGCAGAGCGTATCACGACACATGCTTACGGGGAAACTCAACCGGCAATTAATGCAAAAACCGAAGAGGCTCGTGCAGCCAACCGCCGTATCGAAGTCAATATCCTTCAATAGTTTGATGGGGCTTACCCCATCATGCTTAACGACCCTCTTTTAACTTTTTCGGAAAGCTCGTCAAAAACTTTTCTATCTTCGGCGCAATAACAACCTGGCAATAACCCTGAGTCTTGTTAAGATCATAGTAATCCTGGTGATAGGCCTCTGCCGCATAAAATGTTGGAGCCGGAGACAATTCTGTCACAATCGAATCGCCAAAACCGTTTTGAGCTTTTGCTATCGACAGTTCTGCCGCCGCTTTTTGTTCATCATTTTGATAATAGATCACTGAGCGATACTGCGTACCGGCATCAGCCCCCTGACGGTTCAGCGTGGTCGGGTCATGAATGACCCAGAATATTTCCAGAATTTCGCCAAAACTGATCACATTTGGATCAAAAGTGATCTCAACTACCTCTGCATGTCCTGTTGTACCTGTACAGATCTCTTTATATGATGGATTGATCCCTTCACCGCCTGCGTAACCGCTTACAGCGGATTTTACACCTTCTACACGATTGTAGACCGCTTCAATACACCAGAAACAACCGCCGCCAAGCAGCGCGATCTCCTCTTTTGCCATAACCTGTCCTTCGTAAAAATTTTTGTGATTATGCACTTTAACAGCTTGGACTCTACTCATGGAAACAACTACTGTTTTTGTTTAAGCGCCCTATATATTTTATCTTTTTTTTAAGTTGACGAATTAATTATAAAAATATTTGACTTTTATCGTCATTTTTTGTACTATTCTCTTATATAAATCATAAATCTTATGATAATAATTTTGATTGTTTATTTTACAGGAGAATACATGAAAAAGGTTCTTGTTCTTGGCGGCGGATTCGCCGGTATAGAAGCGGCTATCTATCTGCGTAAAGAGAAATTTGATGTAACCGTAGTCAGTAATCGTGACTATTTTTATATCTATCCGACATCGATCTGGATTCCGACAGGCGCTACAGAGTTTTCCAATATCTGTGTACCGCTGGAAGATCTGAAAAAAGCGCACGGCTTTGATGTCATCATCGATGATGTTGTCTCGATTCACTCCAAAGAGAACCGTGTCGTTTGTAAAAACCGGGAATTAACTGATTTTGACTATCTTGTCGTGGCGATCGGTTCCGGCAAAATGAAGCATCAGGGGATTAACCATACCCTCTCTATCTGCGGAAAACCGGAGGAATCACTCGATATCAAAGATGCACTCGACGCATTGATAGCCAAAGGAAGCGGAAAGATTGCCATGGGCTTCGGCGGTAATCCGAAAGACACCACTTCTGTGCGCGGCGGTCCGGCATTTGAAGTTCTGTTCAACGTCCACAATATGCTGAAAAAGAAGAAGATCCGTGATAAATTCGAACTGACTTTCTTCGCTCCGATGGAAAAACCGGGTGCCCGAATGGGACCGCAGGCACTGAAAATGATGGATGTAATGTTTAAAAAGCTGAACATCAACAAACGTTTTGGTAAAAAGATCAAAGGATTTTCCGAAGACGGGATCATCTTTGAAGATGACAGTAAACTGGAAAGTGACTTTACGATGTTTATTCCGGCAGGCGATGGTCCGGAAATCTTTAAAAATTCAGACTTACCGCTCAATGAAGCCGGTTTTGTAATAATCAATGACTACTGTGAAGTGCAGCACGATTATGATGAGTCACCGGATATGGCACGTACCTTTGTCATTGGTGACTCTGCAGCACTTGACGGCCCTGACTGGCGGGCAAAGCAGGGGCACGTTGCCGAGGTAATGGCGCGTAACACTGCCTTTAATATTGCCGCAATGGAAAAAGGAATTGAAGAGCGCAAAGGCTACTTTGAACACCTTAACATCCTTTGTGTTATGGACAGCGGTGACGGTGCGGCATTTGTATACCGAAGTGACAAACGCGGTATGATGATCCCGATGCCGTTCGTCGGCCACCTGATGAAAAAAGGGTGGGGTTGGTACTGCCGTAACTCCAAACTCGGTAAGATCCCAAGAATCCCAGGCATGTAAATGGCGCAAAAGCGCCATCTACATGCAATTACTATCATAACTCTCATTTAAACCCAAGGATATAAAATGTTCGCAGCACCGCTCAAAAGCAACAATAATGATGCCGCAATTACCACAGTGTTCGGTAAAGCAAAATGGTTTGGTATATACAATCCTGCTGATAACAGTATGAAAGTAGTACCTCACACTGAACAAGGTGCCGCTATTCTGGCAAAACTTAAAGAGGAAGGTGTCACGACGATCTTGACCAAGCACCTTGGCGGACACCCGCTTCAAATAGCACAGGATATGGGAATGAAGCTCTTTTATCCGGGTGATGAGCGTATGACACTGATCGAAGCAGTTGCCAACTTTCAAAGCGGTTCACTCGAAGAGATCACGATGCATAACATCGATAAATTTCATAACCATTAAGGGCAATCATGACTGAAAAGCTATTTAAAGAAAAATACCCTATTCATACCATAGAGATTCCAAAATCTGATATGAAAATCCATACAATGAGTGCACTGACCAAGTACTATAAAACACAGGTAGAAGCACACTCATTTGCTACCTATATCGGTATTTTTGATCATTATGCCCATACCGCATCACTGCCTGACGGCAAGATCTCTGATGAGATCCTCGATGCCAAAGATGTGATGCTCTGCTTTGGAAAAGAGCTTATGCATCCTGAAGTACTGGCAGTTCGCCCACGTGCAATCGGTATCGCAGAGATGAAAGAGAGTTTTGTGATCTCTTTTCTGGAAGCACCAAATCCCGCTGCCAATGAAGCGATGACTGCATGGACAAAATCTCTTATCGTACAGTAAAGCTGCTGCCTGTTTTAGCAGTTTTCCCTATTTTATTTGGAGGCTGCAGCAGTGATATTTACAGCCAATTCTGTACGCCCGAAAAAGTTGAAATAAGCTGTTTTAAACTTGAAAGTCTGGATAATGAAGTCTCTAAAAT
>DAOWOG010000254.1 GCA_030642185.1 Helicobacteraceae bacterium
AAAGCATTGAGCGTCGTGACCACACGGCGAAAATCTTTGTTATCCGCCAGACGGATGCCAAACTGGTTCTGCAATCCCATCGATATCTGAAGTGCATCGAGTGAATCCAGTTCCAAGCCGCTCTTTTCCGAGAAAAGTTCGACATCATCCCCAAGCTCTTCGGGTTCAATATCATCTTTTTCACACTCTTCGATTATCATCTTTTTTAGACGCAGTTTCAGTGCATCGTCTTTTGATCCGATCACAGGCCTCTCCTTACTTTCATCTTAAATATCATTGCTGCAATTGCTAACAATCCAATGCCAAAAAGGGTTAATGCCGCCACTTCAGGCAAAACCGCTTCAATCCCTTCACGGCGCAGCAATACATCCAGGAACCCTTCCAGCCCCCACGACATCGGTGAAACATTGCTAAAGGTCTGCATAAAGTCCGGCATCACAAACTTTGGAACCATCACACCCCCGATTGCCCCCAGAAGAATGTTAATGATCCCGCCGATCGTTGTTGCCTGCTCCACACTCTCAACAACGACAGCGATCAGCATTGAAAGACCGATAGCCGAAAGGCTTAAGGCCAATGAGACCATTATCAGGGCACCGACAGAGCCATCAAGGGTCAGTGCTTCTGCACCAAAAAGCGGAACAACAAACATTCCTACGGCGATCATCACCCATACCTGCAGCTGATTGATCAGAAGATAGGGAATGATCTTGCCGCCAAAGAGCAGTGGAAGCGACACGTTCATGGCCAAAAGACGAAACAGCGTATTTTGTTTACGTTCACTGATAAAAATCGTCGACATCGGAATGATCACAAAAAACATGCCGAATACAATCCAGGCAGGCACGCTCTGCTGTGTAGAATTGGGCTTTTCATCCCTCTCCAGTGCACTGAAACTAACCTGCATCATCTTCTTTTCATCAAAACTGATCGCATCCAGTTCCCGCGCCGAGGAAGCAGAACGTTTTTCAAGTTTGGTTTTGATGGCATCGACTCTGACCTGCATAAAAGCAGAGATCACCTGTGATTTAAAGAGTGCCAGAAGATCTTGTTTGACATCGGCAGCTGCCTCGATCACGAGCGGCTTTTCACGTCCGCTTTTGCTTGTGAACTGACGCTTAAACCCTTTTGGAACGGTAATCACAAATTGAGCGGCGGTGTCTGAAGTCAAGTTCTGCTCATTTAAAAGCCCATTTTCAGAGAGAAGGTTCAGCAGTTTTTCGCTTTGTGCAGTATGATCCTTATCGATCACAGTATAACTCACAAGGGCACGCTCTTCATTAAAAGCATCTTTGAGTGCCAGCGACATGATCAGAATAAAGATTGCCGGCATCACGAACAGTGCCGCAAGCGCATGTTTATCACGCAGTACCAGCAAAAACTCTTTGACCAGCATCGCCTTAACCATCAGCTCTGCCTTGTGATGTCAAATGGATAAACAGGGACTCGAGGTTGGTCGTGCCGTAACGGATCTGACGGATCTTGATCGATTCAACTTCAAGACGTTTTAAAACCGCTGCTATTTTATCACTGCTTTGTTCTTCGAGCATCAATGATGCAGTGTCAATCACACTGAGATCTTCAAAATCTGCCGCAATAACCTCAAGCTGCTGCAACGGTACTTCATAGATTTCAATGATCACAGTTGAAGCACCTTCTTCATGCAGCATCTCTTCCAGGGTACCCTGCGCCACGATCTCACCTTCGTTAATGATCGCCACCTCATCGCATATTTTCTCGATCTCAGGCATATAATGCGAAGTGTAGATCACTGTCTTATTCTCTTTTTTAAAGGATAATATCGTCTCAAGAATTTCATTGCGTGATTCAGGGTCGATCCCGACAGTCGGTTCATCAAAAAAGAGAATATCAGGATTATTCAGCAGTCCAATCGCAATATTAAGACGGCGTTTCTGCCCGCCGGAAAGGGTGGATGCTTTTTGATCAAGCATCTTTTCGAGTCGGTTGACACGAATAGCATAATCAATATTCTTTAAGCTCAGATCCGAGAATATTTTGAATGCCTGCAAAAAAACGTAGATTTTCCATAACACTCAGATTCTCATAGAATGCCAGGCTTTGAGGGATCAGTGAACAGCGCTGACGAATGGCTTTGATATTTTCCCGCAAAGGAAGCTCAAAGATGCTTATCGATCCCTCTTGAAAATCACTCAAACCGTTCAAGATGGAAACCAGAGTCGTTTTACCGGCTCCATTAGGGCCTAGCAGACCAAAGATAACACCTTTACCAACTTCCAAAGAGAGATGATTCAGTGCGATCTTGTCATCATACTTTTTAAGCAGATTATCAATACGGATCATGGCCGGATCAGAACGCTTTGAGAAGTCTCTCATAGACTTCAGCTTCACTTGCAGCGACCGCATTCAGTTTATCGGCCAAGGCATCGTAATCGATATCCTCGTCCTTTTTCGAGCGGATTGCTTTCGCGATCATCAGCGCAAAGTCACGCCATTCATCTCCGACCTCTGTCATCATTTTAGAGGCTTCAAACAGCTTGTCATTCTTCAAAATGACAGAGGCTTCATCAAGATACGAGGCATAGACATAGCGGAATCCCGCTCCACCGGTGCCGATCTCTTCTTGCATACGGACAATGTGTCCTAAAAACAGCTTGGCATAACGACGGTCTTTATTGCCCAGTTTACGAATATGTTTCGCAAGATAGCGTATCCCTTTGATCCCGACAATGGGTACCGGAGTTTTTAGCATCGTCTTGGCTGTTTTTGCAATGTTTTTAGGAATAACCGTTTCAAAGTCAACCTGTTGCGGCACAAATTCAGGATAATAAAGCAGTCCCTTGGGTGCCATTATTCCTTTCGCAAAACGGGCTTTTTCCAGCCCTTTGACATCGGACTCAACAGGATATTCAAACACCGGATCACTGATTTTGTAATTTTGGTCTTCTTTTGCGTAAATGATCAGGTTATGCGCATTAAAATGAAAGCGCATCTCATCGGGAAAATAAGGCAGCCAGAAAACGGAGGTTTGGGCACCGACGATCTTACCCTCGGCCAAAAGTGCATCCAGTGCTTTTGTTCCCTCTTGCGGTTTTGAAAATGTCTGCATCGCCATTTGAAGGCCGATATTTTTCTGCAGCCCTTTAATGATTGCCTTTGGCATCATCCGGTAAGCGATCAGCGGCATACCGCCCATCTTGATAAAAGGCAAATAGGCAAATACCATCGCCCCGGAAAGTCCGAATACCATCGCTTCAGAGAGGTTCAGACCGTGATGGCGCAACATGGAGGACATCACACCGCTTTCACAGTGTGCCGCATGCGTATGCTTAAAATCAGGCATCATCACCCCTTGAAGGCAGTACTTTCAACGCTTCAACACTCATCCCCAGGACATCGCTGTAGCGCTCCAAAAATTCGTCATCAAGTTTGGCAAATATCTCCGGTCTGAAATGACGTTTGAT
>DAOWOG010000016.1 GCA_030642185.1 Helicobacteraceae bacterium
AAAGAAAAAATCATGCAAGAACTTGCCGCTTATCTGCAAGAACAATAAACGTCTTATAAAACCGGAAATATGCTTCGGTTCCACCTAACGGCAGGGTTATAACCCCACTTCCAAAAATAATTTCTTATCAAATATACAGAAGCACACAAATTCTTAAGATATTTTTAGCTATTATCACGCGTTCCTTTCTCTTTGTGCAATGCACGAATGCAGAGCATATTATAAGTTTTAATTATAAAACCTTAAGCCGAGAGGGAGAACGGGCACCTCTAACAACCCTATACGGATCTCAGAGGTCATAGGAAGCATGAGATTTGTTTCTTTTTCTGTGAAGGCCTAGCCGTAGCTAAGTCAAATAGAAAAAGGAATTAAGATCGTGCTTCCTATGACCTCCCGCAGGGCGATACAGAGAAACACATACTCAGCGTTGCCACTTTTAGACTTAGCTTTGGCTAGGCCTGCAAAGTGTCGCCTTGATTATGAATTTCTCTGTATCGCTGAGACCGTATAGGGTTGTTAGAGGTGCCCAAAATACCAAAAGGAGACTATACTCTATGAGACATTACGAAAATCTTGTAATCGTCAAACCTACGTTGACAGAAGAAGAAATTAAAAACTCGATCGCTGCAATTGAAGAGGTACTGACATCAAACGGTGCTGAAATCACTGCACGCGACGCTATGGGAATGCGCAAACTTGCCTACCCTATCAATAAAAATGAACGTGGATATTTCCAGGTTATTTACTACACAATGGAACCGGCTGCTATTGCAGAAGTCGAAAGACGTTTCCGCATTAACGAAGAGCTTCTTCGTTTTGTGACTATCAAGTACGATTCAAAACGCGAAGTCAAAGCGTGGAATGAACTGGTAGAAAAAACAAATAAAGCTTCTCAGGCAAAAGCAGCTCCGGCAGCAGCAGCAACACCGGCAGTTGAAGCAGCTCCAGCAACGGAAGCAGCCCCGACAGCAGAAGCAACACCGACAGCAGAAGCAACACCGACAGCAGAAGCAACACCGGCAGTTGAAGCAGCTCCAGCAACGGAAGCAGCCCCGGCAGCAGAAGCAACACCAGCGGCTGAGTAAGACAAGGACAAACCTATGTATAACAAAGTCATTCTGGTCGGGAACCTGACACGCGATATCGAACTGCGCTATTTGCAAAGCGGAACTGCAGTTGCCAAAACAGCGATTGCAACCAGCCGAAAGTTCACCAGCAACGGTGAGAAGAAAGAAGAAGTCATGTTTATTGATATCACTTTCTTCGGCCGCTCCGCAGAGGTTGCCAATCAGTACCTTCGTAAAGGAAGCAAAATTCTTGTCGAAGGACGGCTTCAGTTTGATCAGTGGGTAGACCAAAACGGCGGTAAACGCTCGAAACACGGTGTTCTTGTTGAGACGATGCAGATGCTTGATTCCAAGGCTGATTCAGCAGCTATGGGTGGCAATACCGGTATGAATCAGGGTGGCTATAATGCACCTCAAAGCCAGGGTGGTTATAATCCGCCTCAGCAAAACAGCGGGTACAATCAGCCGCAATCACACCAAAATCCACCGCAGCAGCAGACATCCTACCCAAATCAGCAGCAGCAACAGAAAATGCCGGAGAACAATATTCCGGAAATCGACATCGATGAAGATGAAATTCCATTTTAGAAATAAGTAGATAAGGAAAATACCATGGCAGAAAAAAGAAAATACAAAAAACGCTTTTGTAAATATTGTGAAGCGAAAGTTGATTTTATCGACTACAAAGATGCAGCTTCTTTGAAATACTCGCTCTCAGAACGTTATAAAATTATGCCGCGTCGTTTAACAGGTAACTGTAAACGTCACCAGGACATGATTTCAAACGCGATCAAACGTGCACGTTCAGCTGCACTTGTACCTTACACAGTAACACGTAAAACTGTTGTAACCAACCCTTTCGAAAACCTTCGATAGACACCAGCAGATATCCAAAGAGCCTAGTCTCTTTGGATATATCATTTAATACTCCCTTTTTTATCTCTCTCTATAGACTTTAATTATTCAAGCCGGATTAATCTGAGTATGTTAGGATTAGTCTTATAAAGGTTGAAAAATGTCGTTTATGGAACGTTTGCACAGTTCACTGATTTTAAAAACTCCATTATATCATCCCCTCGAAGCAGAAGTTGTTGAGCATCCTCATCAGCCATTTTATACTGCCATTCGTACTGCAGATCATGCAACACTTATTCAGATGATCAAGAATGGGTTTGATGTTGACTACCATGAACTTGTTCAGCTTTCACCGCTTATCTATGCCATTACACATCATCGTGAAGAGATTGTCCGAACGCTTCTGCTCTATGGTGCCAATCCAAATATCAGCGACACAGACAACAACACAGCCCTGCATTACTCCGTAGAGTTGCATCAGAATGAAATTGTCCATCTTCTGATGCGTTACGGCGCTGATAAAACAGTGAAAAATAGCAAGAGAATATCACCCCTGGATCGTGCCATGCAGCTACGTGATCCAAAAATATTCAAAACACTCTCTATCACCGTATCTATGTACACACCATGCAAAAAAAGCCTCTTTGAATATGCCAAAGAAGGTGATTTGATCGGCCTGGTCCATTCACTGCAGTCAGGTAAAGAACTTTTTGACACAAATGCAGATGGCCAAAGCTTGCTGCACCTCGGTATGCTCGGAAACAACATCAAATTGGTCATTTACCTGCTTAATCGCCAGCTCAATATCGATGCCATGGACAAATACGGTATCACTCCGCTCATGATCGCTTCTGTACACAGTCGCTATCAGCCGATACTTTCACTGCTGATACAACGTCATGCAACACTGGATCATAAAAGCAATAACGGCAGTACAGCATTGAGTATGGCACTGCGTAACGGCAATGCTCCAGCTGCCCTGTACCTGATTGAGCACGGTGCAAATATTCATATGTTTGATGTCCTGCACACTTCGCTGACACTCTGTCATTATGCCATAGAAAAATTTCCGGCCAATGCCGTTGAATTTAGAAATATCCAGACACTGCTGCTGGAAAAAGGTGCGCATGTCGATATTTCCACCAACTCTTTAAAATGGACACCGCTCTTTCATACGGTCTCCCGCCACCAGGACAGCAGCAGCAGTAAACATCTAAACCTGCTTCTTCGGATGGGTGCCGATGTCAACTATATAGATACCAATGGACGCTCTGCCTTAATGCTCGCTGCTTCAATGGGTCGGCTTGATGCGGTGGAAGCACTTCTAAACAATTATGCCGAATGTAATAAACTTGATAAATTCGGATGGAGTGCGTTGATGCTCGGCGCATACTATAATCACTACCATATCTGCAGTTTTTTACTTGAATTCGGATGTGATGTCAACCTAACGTCTGACAACGGACTCAATGTCTATAAAATAGCTTATCAGCATAATCGGACAAAAATAATTTCGCTGTTAATTGATTTTGGTGTGAATCTTGAAGAGGATAAGGATTAAAGACGTACTACAGAACTTCGATGCGAGATTCGGACGCGAGATGCGCCGAAACTACGGTTTTATCAGCAAGAAGGTACGTTTCCTGAGTCTGAACCATACTCGAATAAGAAATCTTTAATATGCGGGCCATATTTTTTGAATTTCTTACCTTTAAAGTATTTTTCTGATTTATCGCCTTCATGAGCTTTGATGATCATTTCTGCATCATCTTCAAACAGCTCTTCCCACTCATCTTGAGTGTGCATAGCAGCACCTTTAGTACCGTTACCATGACATTTTTTACACTGTTTCAAATAGGCTTTTTGACCTTTTTTGACCTCTGCATTTGCCGCAGTACTGAGCATACCAAGTGCCACTAATGATGACAAAAGAATCGATGTACTTTTTTTCATATAAACTCCCATGATTTTGATTTAGTTATGATACAACAATACTCTTGAAACAAAAATTAGATTAAATGAGTAATCAATTTTAGTTGTATAGACAACTCTTTATGTCATGAATTCCCGCATATCATTGACAAGAAACTCGCTTTTGCTGAGCATGTCGTCACTGTTCTGATCCATCTGTGCAAAACGTATTTTTTCAGATTTTACCATCTCATTTTTAGTGATTTGTCCATTTTTATTTGTGTCACTGTCTCTAAAAACAGCCAATGCCAATTCCGGCAGATAGGTGTAAAAACGACCTGCATAGAGTTCATCTTTTGTAACGGTTCCATCACCGTTAAGATCCATCTTTTCAAAACGCTGCTCGATAAAAGCAAAATACTCTGCTTTCGTGATCATACCGTCACCATCAGTATCATACTTTTTAAAAAGATAGGCATGCATCTCTCTTCATCACTGTAATGCGGTTTCATCCATGCACACCCGTTTATCAATAAACTTATAAAAGCAAAAACCAGAACTGTTTTATATTTCATGCCAGTGCTTTTAGTTCGTCCGATATTTTTTTGGATTTCAACTTACTGTAGACTTTGCGTTTGGCCTTTTCGTAAGCATCTGCTTCAATGCCTGTCTTAGCCTGAATAGCCGCATCATCAATTCCCGCTTCAGTCATAATAAACAGTTTCAACTCTTTTTTAGTCAGATGGCGTTTAATCATCGCATAGAGTTCCGACTCATCGCTGCTGATCTGTACCGCATCAATCGCGAGTACTTCTGCTAATGTCTCACGAATCGTTCTCTCGGTATGAAACTGTGTCCAAATAGAATTTTCAAGCATTACATCATTCTCCCCAGGATCTCTGTCAGATCCTTATTTTCAACAATAATATTGGCCTCTTTTTTAAGCACCTCTCGTGCGCAAAAGGCAACACGCGTACCGGCATGGGCAAACATACTCAGATCATTGGCACCGTCACCGACGACCATGGTCTCCTCTTCACTGACGCCCATAATATTCTGCAGTCTCACCAGCATATCGCCCTTTGAAAAGTTAAACATCATATCACCGCCGACGAGGCCGGTCAGTTTTCCGTTTTTGTGATGCAGTACATTGGAAAAATCGGCATCATATCCCAGAATATCTTTTGCATAACCCGTAGCCGTTCTGAATCCGCCGCTAAAACAGACCACACTTACCCCTGATTTTTTTAACTCGGAAATGGTCTCTTTCGCCCCCGGCATATACGGCAGAGAGTGGCTGATCTCTTCAACGATCTTAAAATCCAGACCCTTTAACAATCCGACTCGTTCCTGCAGACTCTCGAAAAAGTCCAACTCTCCGCTCATTGCACGCTCGGTAATGGCTGCCACCTGAGGTCCGATCCCCAGTGCTTCGGCAAAAAAATCGATTGTTTCTCCGTCCATCAGTGTCGAGTCAAAATCAAATACACATAATTTCATTGAGTTACATCTTTTCGTTATAATTATGCAAGTATACCGAAAACATATAGGAGATATTTTGATTGAACATATTATAGACAAGCTTCATAACGGCAAATACATTACACTAGAAACAACTCCATTGCATTCAGCAAAATTTGCCCCGGTCATAGATAAAATCGCCAAACTGGGATTGGACAAGCTTGTTGACGGTTTCAGTACGACAGACAATCCCCTTGCCAAACTTAAATATAATGCACTTTTCGCCGCCAAAATGCTGCAGGATCGTTTCAATAAACCTGTTCTTGCCACCATGAGTATGCGCGATCGGAATCGTATCGCCCTGCAATCCGATCTTTTAGGTGCAAATGAAGCTGATATCCGCATGATTTTGGCTCTCACCGGCGATCCGGCCAAGATATCCGATCAGCCTCACGCCAAAGGCGTTTTTGAAAGCGACAGCACCCTGCTTCTTGATATGGTCTCCTGCTTTAACAGCGGAATCGACTATGCCGGAAAGCCTTTGGCACTTGATCCTGATCCTATCTATCCCTTTGCTGTGATCAACTCTTACGCTAAAAACCCGAAAACCCTGCAGAAGAAGATGCAAAAAAAGATCAGTCATGGGGCCCAGGGAATTATTACTCAGCCGGTTTATGATCTGGAAAATGCCAAACATCTGCTGGATTTGATGGAAAGTGCAAACAGGGAAAACAGCGACAACCCTGATGCTCAACTTATTTTAGGTCTTTTTCCTCTGACTAAAATGCGAACTGCACAGTTTTTGGCATCGCATGTACCGGGCATTAACGTCCCCTCATCATGGATAGAAACACTGCGTAAAGCCCATGAAATCTCACCCGAAGAGGAGTACAAAGTCGGATTTGAATTGAGTAAAACACTTTTTGAAGAGCTTAAGTCTCTGCATCCCAAAATTCACCTGATGACAGCCAATCAGTTTACGGTTGCGAAAGATATCCTTTCTTAGAACCTAATTACTCCTACTTTGTAACAGCTCCATCACTCTCTTCTTCAAACCACAAAGCCAATTTCTCTTTGGCTTTTTTAATGTGTTCCGGTTTGATATAGGCAGCGACCATACCCAATGCAGCGGTTATCGCACCGAGATCATCACTGAAACCGATCAGAGGGGTGATATCGGCAATGGCATCCAGCGGAACAATGAAATAGCCAAGTGCGCCAATGATTACTGCTTTGGCACGTGCAGGCGTATCTTCATCACGCAGACAGTAATAAAGTACCAGTACTTTTTCAACCAACTGCTTTCCGGCTGCCGAAGCAAACTTCTTTAATTTTTTCCAAAATTTATTATCACTGAAATCTGTACTAAAATCGGTAAAACGTTCTTTTTGATTCATGAACTGCTATCCTTCATCAATAAAGACTGTACTCAAAAAAGATAAACAGTGTGCAATATCCTCTAATTTTTTGCCTTTCTTATTTTATCAGCTTATAATCGCTATAATTTAAACAATAATTTCCCTAAGGAATTCCATGATCGACCTGAAACTGCTTCAAAAAGATTTTGAAACCGTCAGTAGAGAACTGCAGCGTAAAAATGTCTCTATCGAAACGATCAATATGCTTAATGAGCATAATGAAACATTGAAAAGTGCCAAATCTGCTTTTGAAAAGGCGCAGGCAAAACAAAATGAGATGAGTAAGCTTTTCGGTCAGTACAAACGCGAGGGTAAAGACATCACTGAACTCAAAGCCGATGTCGATGCCAACAAGATAAAAATTGCCCAACTGCACGAAACACAGCGTGAAGCCGAAGAGGTGTTGACATCAATGGTCATGGGAGTGCCGAATATCCCGGATGCAGATGTTCCTGACGGTGCGAATGAAGATGAGAATGTTGAGATCAAAAAAGTATTAACGCCTCCGATATTCGGTTTTACCCCGAAAGAGCACTGGGAGATGGCAGAATCAAACAACTGGATTGATTTTGAGCGCGGTGTCAAAGTAGCAAAAAGCCGTTTCAGTGTCAGTTTCGGGATGGGTGCACGCGTAGAGAGGGCCCTGATAAACTTTATGCTTGATTTTAACCGTGAACGCGGATTTATGGAGGTGAGTGTTCCGGAAATCGTTAACCGTAAAGCCCTTGAAGGGACCGGTCAGCTTCCGAAATTTGAAGATGATCTCTTTAAAATTGAGGGGGAAGATCTTTTCCTTATTCCGACAGCTGAAGTGCCTCTCACGAACCTCTTTCAGGATGAAATACTTCCGACAGATATGCTTCCGATCAAAATGGCCGGATTTACCGCCTGTTTTCGTAAAGAAGCGGGATCTGCCGGACGTGACACACGCGGTATGATCCGTCAGCATCAGTTTTACAAAGTTGAAATGGTCAGTATCACCAAAGCGGATGAAAGTGACAAAGTCTTTGATGAAATGGTCGCTTGTGCTTCTGATATACTCACAGCACTCGAACTCCCACACCGCCTGGTCACACTCTGTACCGGCGATCTCGGTTTCAGTGCCGCCAAAACGGTAGACCTGGAAGTGTGGCTTCCGGGGCAGAACCAATATCGCGAAATCAGCTCCATCTCAAATACCCGTGACTTCCAGGCACGCCGAACGAAAATACGCTACAAAGAGGGTAAAAAGAACCAGCTGGTCCATACGCTTAACGGTTCTGCCCTGGCTGTCGGACGTACACTTGTAGCCGTTATGGAGAATTTTCAAAATGAGGACGGTACGATCAATATCCCTGATGTACTGAAACCTTACCTGTAAAGTATCTGATATGTATATACACGTTAACAACACATTTTTTTCAGATAATCTCTTTTCAAAAAGGAGAAGATAATGATTTTAACTATGAAAAGATGTACTTATGACACTATTATTACCACTGTGAGAAAAAACAGGCATTGTGACTATATCATCCACAAAATGCACGAAGGAAAAACTGTAACACTGCTGATACGCGACACAATTGCCAAACAGTATTTCAATAAACTGATACAAGAGAACCCATGTTCTTAGTGCTCTGCCGGACTCCATGGCAGTTTTCTTCTAAACACTGACCCAATCCAATACAAAACTTACTTACGAATCAAACGCCATCGTTTATAAAGATGGATGCCAGCCAAAACAGGGCCGTAGAGGATGTAGAGCATAAAAAGAAGGGCAAAGCCTTCTATCGGGTAGAGAAAGACCATTAAGGCTGCAAATACCACTGTCACAAACAGCCTCATAAAGTGCGGTGTATTCATGTTGATTTTTTTGAAGCTTGGGTAACGTATGTTGCTCACCATAAGCAGTGAGATTAAAATGGCTGCGATCAGAAGGAAAAATCCATAGGGTTGCAATGTGGTATATTTTTCAAATAGCAGTACCAGAACCGAAATAAAAACTGCCGCCGTCGGAATCGGTACCCCGATAAAAACAGAAGGCTCAATTTTAGCTGTCATTACATTAAAGCGTGCCAGTCGAATAGCACCCAAAATAACATACACGGCACTGACGACAATCCCTAAACGACCAAAATCCTGACCCGTATAGAGGAAAACCAACAGTGCCGGTGCCACACCGAAAGAGATAATATCTGCCAGTGAATCAAATTCGACTCCAAAGCGGCTGGTCGTCTTGGTCATACGGGCCACACGTCCATCCAGTCCGTCAAAAACAAGTGCGAGTAAAATCAGCCATGATGCTTTTTCAAAATTGCCCTGAACAGCCGATACCATACTCAAAATACCTGCAAATATCCCCATGGCCGTAATCATATTCGGCAAAAGAAAAATGAACTGTTTCGGACCTCGCATCATTCCCACCTACGTTTAAGAAAAATACCCTATCAGGGTTTGACCGGCAAAAACTCTATCACCAACATTGAGCGCAATACGGCTCTCTTTAGGCAGATAGATCAAAAGTGTCCCATTTAACATGACCCCGTAGCGGGACCCTTGCAGTGCTTCTCTGTCTTCATTCAGACCAATAGCAAGCGGAGCAAAACTCCGCTCAAGCACATGTTCCACGATCATTTTATTGTTACTGCCGTCAGTAAACTCTAAAACAGCATTTTCATTCAGCAGTTTGGAAAGCGGGTTTGCAGAGCTCAACCTCGCACCGCGTTGAAGCATCATCTTTGTAAGACGGCTCTCAAAGGGAACACGTAAAATCGAGCTATCCATGCACCCTGAACGTATTGTAATGAGCAGAAAGCTGTTTTCAGACTCATCAATCGCATCAATCGAAATCACCTTTCCATCACCAGGTGCAAGGATGCTGTTTGGCTGAGGGGAAGGGATACTGCGTTCAGGATTACGGTATATCCAGGCAACACCGGCAGCCATGATAAATGTTACCGCCTGCAAAAAGTCTGCCTCTATCAAAGCAAAAAAGAGAAACAGTCCGACTAAAATCCCAAGGAGTTTCCAGGCTTCTTTGGCAATGATAAAGGTGTTATCTTGATTCATCACCCGCGTCCCTGTTATTCTGACTCATATCTTCTGAAATTTCACGTTTTTCCGATGGTTTTTTCTTACGAGGTTCCATCTTGGTTTCCATACCCATCTCTTCTTCAAAGTCACCGATCACTTTACGAACAAGGTCGCCTGAAATATTTTCAGATTTATAAAGTTCTTCAACCATATTTTCAATCGCACTCCGATACTCTTCCAAACGGGCAACGACAGCAACATAATGTTCTTCAAGCGTGCTTTTGATATGAGCATCCATATCTTCAGCCATCTTCTCACTGTATTCACGTGCCTGACCCATCATACCACCACCCAGGAATGACTGACGCTGTTTTTCAAGCACCATCAGACCGGCAACATCACTCATACCATAAACCTGTACCATTGATTTGATGATATCGGTTGCACGTTCAAGGTCGTTGCTGGCACCGGTAGAGATCTCACCGATAAAGACTTCCTCTGCCGCACGGCCTCCAAGCAGGACATCCACCTCAGCAAGAAGTTCATGTTTCTGCGCCAGGTATTTATTTTCTTCAGGCGTGTTGAGTGTATATCCAAGTGCTGCAAGACCGCGGGGAACGATAGAGACTTTTGAAACTTTCTTCGCACCCTTGGTCGTCTCTGCCATCAATGCATGACCACATTCATGATAGGCCACAATACGTTTCTCTTTTTCATCGATACGACGGCTCTTTTTCGCAAGCCCGGCAATCGCACGCTCAACAGATTCGCGCATATCAGCCTGTCTGACCGTT
>DAOWOG010000190.1 GCA_030642185.1 Helicobacteraceae bacterium
AAGGGCGCGGGCGATGGCACAGCGCTGTTTTTCTCCTCCGGAAAGCTCTTTAACGATCTGATCGGCTTTATGGGAGATATTGGCATGGTCCATACTCTGCTGTACTTTCAACTCGATCGCTTTGCGGCTTAATCCGAGAGGGATCAGCGGCAGAGCGATATTTTCCCTGACCGAGAGCGCTTCTAGAAGATTAAAATGCTGAAAGATAAAGCCTATACTGCTTGCCCTGAAATGGGATGCATGGATATCCGGGAGTTTGCTGATGGCTTTGTTATCAACGATCACTTCACCGCTGCTGGGTTTGTCCATTGCCGAGATAATGGAGAGAAGTGTGGACTTGCCGCTTCCGCTGACTCCTTTGAGGATGACCAGTTGACCCTTATGGATATGCAGGCTGATATCTTTGAGTACCTGAACAGCCTTGTCGGTTGCCGGATAATAGATTTTATTGAGATGGCTGATACGGATCATTTCATTGCCTCTTTGGGTTCGGTTACCGCAATCTTCCAGACAGGGATCAATACTGCCGCCATAAACGGTACGACAAAAAAGAGAAAGATCGACCCCAGCATTCCAAAATCAATGACCGGTGCGAACGTGAGCTCATTAGGAAGGTTGGCACTTCCGAGAAACAGGCCGCCGAGCAGTGGTGCATCAAAAATAAAAACATAATAATAGGCTGCGATCACACCGCCTAAAAATGCCAACAGTGCAATCGTAAGGGTTTCGAAAAATTTCAGTTTTAAAATGTCTTTGATACTCCAGCCTACGGCACGCAGTATGCCGATCTCTTTTTTCTCGGATGAGTAGACCATAAAGTAGCGCTGATACAAGATCAGGATAAAGGTGACCATCGTGATGAGGTAGAGTACCAAAAAGAGCCCGCCCTTATAGTTGTAAAGATTTTGATAAGATTTGGTGATCTCCTCTTTGGTGATCACACGGATGTCATAATGCAGCAGATGAAGCTTGGTTATAATATTGTCCCATTCAGCTTCATTGGGGACATTAAAAGCGATGTCGGTAACGCTCTCCTCATCCATTCCGAAAATTGAGCGCAGCAAGTCAATCGGCATCACGATCAGATCGTTGCTTATGATGTTGGTTTCTCTGTCAAAGGTGTCGTAAACAGGGACTTTGATTATCTTGCCGTTCGGATTTTTGAAATTGTAGAAGTCCGGATAATAGTGCGCTTTTAAAAAGGTACTGACACCGTCTCCCACAATCATCTGCTCTTCTGAAAGAAATGCTTTCAGGTCTGTTTTTTGTATGATATTTTCTATCGATTTGCTGCTCTGCTCATCAAAAAAATCGACACCGAAAAGAAGGAAATGCTCCTCTCTCGGTGCAAAATAATATGTTCCGTAAACTCTTGGGGTAACAGCAGAAACACCGTTGATCTCATGTATCTCATCAATCCAGTCAAGCGGTGCGTCAACCCGTTCACCGGCTCTGATCTTCTGGACAACAAAATCAGGTTGGACTTTCAAGAGAGAAAGTGTCTCCTGCTGAATGGACTGAGAGATAAAAAGGACGGCACTTAACAGGGCAACGATCAAAGAAGAGATAAGTGTGGCACCGATATGTTTGCTCTTGTATTGATACAGCAGCAGAAGCAAAAAACGAAAAAAAGCACTATTTGACATAAACATAATCCAGTGTGTCGATAGGTAAAAGATCCGGATAGCTCAAATGAACTGAATCATCATAATGACGAATCCGCTCTGCCATATAGGAGCTTGAGAGTGAGAGTGTCGGAAGGGTCGTGATGCGCGCCACCTCCATTAGCTTTTCGCTGTGTTCATCTTTTGGATAGAAAAAAAGATGAAGCATAATAGATACCAATGCTACAGTGTAAAGCAGTATGAGCGTAAAAAAACCTTTGAACATTAATACAGTTCCCTACTTGTCAAGCGCCATGACCATCTCTATGGTGATCTGCTCAAAACGCAGGATCGCTTTGCCGCCATGATCATTTTTAAAAGTCACTGCACTCTGCTCTGTTTTAAAGGGAATGAATTCATTGCCCATCGGTCCGTAGACGTTGGAACCTCTGACATAGAAAGCCTCTTTTGCAGCGATTTTATTCAGAGTGTAATAATCCGTGACGAACATGGAAGCGATCTTTGCCGTGTCAATTTTATATTCTGCCGGATAGAGATAAAACTTCATCATATCCTTAACACCGTCGAAGTAATAGTTTTTACCGTTTACCGTCACTTCAGCTGCCCATTTCGGATATTTGGCGACAAACATTCCGCAGACCGGACATTTTGCATCTTTGGGTACGATGATAGGAGTGCCTTGTGTTTGTGAACCGCCAATATAGAGTGCTACGGCCTGAAGCTGTTTTCCGTTAAGTTTTCCGCATGCCCTGGTTTTCATGATCTCTGCTTTGATCTCGGCAACTGCCGTCTGTGTGATTTTTGATTTGTCACACATGGCATCATAGATCTTTTTACCTTTTTTGGCCATCATCGCCTGTTTTTTGGCGACCATTGCGCTATCTTTTGAAAACTCACTTTTAGCAGCGTTGTATGCCTGATTATAGGTGTTGATATTACCGCCGTTTTTCTCTGCAAAAGCTTTGGCCTCTCCTTGTGTTGCAAAAGCATATTTGCTCTGCATCGTCATGGTCCCTTTGACTTTGCTTCCGACAACATAGACAGCGGTACGGGCATCGATGAGTTTCAGGCTGTTGACATCAACGACTTTAACCGCTTTGACATCTTTTTTATGCCCGTGTTCTTCCATATCGTCGACAAGACAGTGAATGGAGCAGTACTGTTTGGTGCTGCCGTCTTTAAACTCTGCAGCATGTGAGGTTTTGTAAAACATTCCCAGGTGCATACCGCAGATCGGACAGAACATCTTGGCATCGCCTTTTTGCAGCAGGACAATTTTATCTGCCGGAGCAGTCTGAAACATCTGCATCGGTTTAGCATTGGCCAAAGTAAAGAGAAGCATAAAGCTGAGTGCAATTTTTGTCAACATGAGTATTCCTTTTCTTGATGATAATTATAATAACGCCAAAGTGTTACATTTGTGTTAATTTTAAAGACGCCTTCGCTGCATAAGTTTGAAACGGGTAGAATTCCTCTATGCAGACAAATCAAAAAATCAAAAAAATCACTATGATCATTCTCTTTTTGGCGGGTTCCGGCTTCTTTTTATATAATGGCTTTTCGCTGCTTTTTTTGGAAGAGGCAGTTCCTCTGAAAGTGCAGGAAAACGGCAAATAGATACAACTTATTTTAACAGGACATTTTTTGGAAATTGCATTGTAACACAATGCAGTGATCCGTGCTGACGGATCAGTATAGAACAGTCGATGCCGATGATCTTTCTTTGCGGAAAAGTCTCTCTGAATATCTGCAGCGCTTGATCATCATGCAGATCATTATAGGTCGGTACCAAAACTGCACCGTTGATCATTAAAAAATTGGCGTAGGTAGCCGGCAGACGCTCATTATCGTAATAGATTGCATTCGTTATAGGCAGGGGGATGAGCCGGTAAGGCTCGCCCCGCTCATCACGAAAGGCGTGCAGCTCCTTTTCCATCAGTGCCAGCTCCTCATAATGCTCATCTTCGGGATCACTGCAGTGCAGATACATAATCGATCGTTCATCGATAAATCGTGCGAGTGTGTCTACATGGCTGTCGGTATCGTCTCCTGTGAGATAGCCATGTTCAAGCCAAAGTACTCTTTTGACGCCAAGGTTCTCATATAAAACTGTTTCAATGTCAGATTTGTGTGTCAGTTTTGTATTGCGATTGGGATTGAGCAGACACTCTACAGTGGTAAGAAGGGTACCGATGCCATTGGATTCTATGGCGCCGCCTTCGAGGATAAAGTCTTCCTGGCGCATCGGTGCAGCATAGTGTTCGGCAATCTTTGCACTCATGGCATTATCACGCGTCGCTTCAAACTTGTCTCCCCAGCCGGTAAAGGTGAAATCCATCAGCATCGGTTGATCATTTTCTATGATGGTAATGGCGCTGCAGTCACGGGCCCAGGTGTCATCACTTTGATACAGAGCGAAATAGAGGTTGTCAAATGCGCTGAAATAAGTGCGGACCTGTTGGATATCATCACAGATGATCAGACAGGCTTCATGCAAAGCAATGGCGTTGGCGATCTCGACAAAGGTACGGCATGCCTCATCAAGATAAGGTGCCCAGTCACTCATCGCATGCGGAAA
>DAOWOG010000264.1 GCA_030642185.1 Helicobacteraceae bacterium
AACTCCCCTCATTAGGCCACATCCATTATGATGAGATGCTCAAAGGCTATACCGAGTGTGCCCTCGGACTGATCGATGGCGGCTGTGACGTCTTTTTGCTTGAAACTGCCCAGGATCCGCTCCAGATTAAAGCCGGATTGCATGCATGTGATGCAGCTAATAAAGAACGTGGAACTGACCTGCCGGTTATGGTTTCCGGTACCATCGAACTCGCCGGAACGATGCTGATCGGTACCGATGCGCAGACCCTTGCAACAATTTTGGAACCATTTGATATTTTATCACTCGGATTTAACTGCGGTACCGGACCGGAACAGTATAGCAAACATGTCAAAACACTCTCTGAGGTCTGGGGAAAACCCATCTCTGTCCACGCCAATGCAGGTTTACCGCAAAACCGCGGCGGGCACAGTTTTTATCCGATGGGACCAGACGAATTCGCTGATCGTCAAGAAGGTTTTTTAGCCTTTGACGGTGTCAGTTTCCTTGGAGGCTGCTGCGGGACGACCCCACAGCATATTCGTGCACTTGTCAATCGTGTCAGCACCATAACACCCAAAGCACCAAGCGGTTCGCAGCCGACAGCTATTGCTTCACTGTTTAATACGGTGCCTTTAATGCAGGAGCCTGCACCGCTGCTGATCGGCGAGCGCTCCAACGCAACGGGTTCCAAAGCCTTCCGCGAACTGCTTTTGGCTGAAAATTATGAAGGCACTCTGAGTGTCGGGCAGCAGCAGGTACGTGCCGGTGCACATGTACTGGATGTCTCTGTCGGCTTTGCCGGACGCGATGAGACCAAAGATATGAATCAGGTTATGAGTCTCTACGCTCAAAAAATCGCCCTGCCTTTGATGCCTGACTCAACCCAGACGGCAGCACTTGAAGAGGCACTCAAACTTATCGGCGGTAAAGCAATCATTAACTCTGTGAACCTTGAAGACGGGATCGAAAAATTTGACATAGTCTGTCAGCTGGCTAAAAAATACGGTGCATCTCTCGTCTGTCTGACGATCGATGAAATCGGGATGGCAAAAACAGTTGAACGCAAACTCGAAGTCGCCGAACGGATATATGAACTGGCAACACAAAAACATGGACTCAACCCTGAAGACCTTGTTTTTGACCTGCTGACTTTCACTGTCGGTTCGGGTGATGAAGAGTACCGTGACGCTGCCGTTCAGACTATCGATGCGATTCGTGAACTGCGTCTGCGACATCCGGAAGTTGGTGCCGTACTGGGATTGTCAAACATCTCCTTCGGACTTGATAAAGATGCCCGACCCTACCTGAACTCCATCTTTTTGGATCACTGTATCAAAGCGGGACTGACCTCAGTCATTATCAATGTTAAACACATTATTCCTCTAAACAAGATCAGTGAGGAAGATCAGACGATCTGCAACGATCTTCTCTTTAACAGAAAACCAGAGGGTAAGGCTCTCTTTGATTTCATCGACCATTTCAGCACCAAAGAAGCCGTAGACAGTGTCGCCGAAGATGAAGCATACAAAGCCTTAAGTGATGAAGAGAAAATTGCCAAGCTGCTGATGGACGGGGATAAAGACCGTATGATTCCGCTCGTTGAAACAGCACGTCATTCCATTGCACCAGAGCGCATCGTCAATGAGATTTTAATCGATGCCATGAAAGTCGTCGGTCAGCTCTTTGGTTCCGGACAGATGCAGCTTCCATTTGTTCTGCAAAGTGCTGAGACCATGAAGACGACGGTAGATCACCTGAACCCCTTTCTGCCAAAACTGGAGAAAACGGTTGATACAACACTGATACTCGGTACGGTCAAAGGAGATGTCCACGACGTCGGTAAAAACCTGGTCGATATCATTTTAAGCAACAACGGTTACAAGGTTGTTAATCTTGGGATTAAAGTCGATCTGGACAAGTTTGTAAGCACCCTAAAAAACTCTAATGCCCAGGCTATCGGAATGAGCGGTCTGCTGGTTAAATCTACTCAAGTGATGAAGGAGAATCTCGAAGCGATGAAAGAAGCCGGTATCATTGTGCCGATCTTGCTTGGAGGTGCCGCATTAACACGAACATTCATCGATGACTTTTGCCGTCCTTTTTATGATGGACCGATCTTTTACTGTAAAGATGCTTTTGACGGAGTCACTGCGATGAGCCGTATCGAAGCCGGTAACTTTGATACTGACCTGCATGGTAAAGAAGGCATTAAAAAACCTGTGAAAGTGGAAAAAGAGATCGTTATTCCTCCGTTTAAAGAGCTCAAAATGCCCTCACGCGATGTCCGTGTCCCGACGCCACCGTTTTGGGGACGTCGTGAGATCAAATTTACACCGGCCATGATCGAAATGGCCTTTGAGTGGATTAACCATCGCATCCTCTTTAAATCACGTTGGGGATACAGCTCCAAAGGGATGAGCAAAGAGGAGTATGAAAAGCAGCTTGATAGCGTTGTCTGGCCGGCCTATGAGAAACTCAAACAGCGCTTTATTGAAGAGAAACTGTTTGAGCCAACTGTACTTTACGGCTACTGGCCTGTTCGCTCTGATGACAACAGTCTGCTTGTCTTTGATGAGCAAGAGGGATGGGCAAGTGAAAAAGATGTCAATACAGAACGATTAGAAGATGTCATAGGCCGTGCTGAACAAGTGTTCACCTTCCCGCGACAGCGCAAGCAACCCCACCGTGCGATCAGTGATTTCTTCCATGCAGACCGCCATGATGTTCTGGCCCTGACCTGTGTCAGTGCCGGCAGTAAACTAAGTGAGATAGAGCGTGAGATCTATGAAGCCGGCAATTATACGGAGTACTATCAATTTCACGGTCTGGGAGTGGAACTGGCTGAAGCACTGGCAGAAATTGCCCATAAACAGATCCGCCTTGATCTTAATATCTCAGAGGGTGAAGGCTCAAAACTCAGTGATGTTCAAATGAACAAATACCAGGGTTCACGCTACTCATTCGGATATGCAGCCTGCCCAGATCTTGAACTCAACCGACCTCTGTTTGATCTGCTGAAACCGGAGGAGTTTGGAATAGAGTTGAGTGAAACTTTCCAAATCCATCCGGAACAATCTACATCGGCATTGGTTGTTTATCATCCTAATGCGACGTATTACAATGTATAAAACACTATAAAACTTCCTGTGCACAGAACCATCCGCTGAGAATTGCTCCGGAGAAACCGCCTCCGGGACTGCTCCATGCAGACGCGAGATAGAGCCCTTTAATTCCGGTTTTATGTCCGAGCCGATACATACCGGACTGCTTTGGGATTTGTGCATAACCATATACTGCACCTCCCGGATTCATCGTATAACGCTGTATCGTTTTTGATGTGCCGAGTTCAGCATAGAC
>DAOWOG010000293.1 GCA_030642185.1 Helicobacteraceae bacterium
ATGCGTATGATAAAGAGAAAGATTCATTTACATTTGCGAATGCTTCAACCAATGAAAAATGGGACGGAAGGCCGGGTATCAATAACGGCAAAGGTATGCATGAATGGGCCAAAGGTATGTTCCGGGACATGTTTAATTAGACAATTAGCGTAAAGAAGCGAGGAGACATAAGAATGCAGAGAAGAGATTTTTTGAAAGTGGTTGGTGCAGGGGCTGCGGTTATCATTGTAAAGCCATCACTGATTGAACAGACGCTGTATGCTAGAGACGGATCAATGTATAAGTCATATGCAAAGGTACAGCTGGTAAACAGTGATGGTGATCCGATTAAAGCATCGGCAATGGAGCAAGAGGTTAACTATGTATTTAATTACCCATTTACAGGGACATCATGTATACTGGTAAACCTTCCGAAAAAAACAGTTGATGAGATTACATTAAAAAATGAGTTTGGTGTGGAATATATCTGGAAGGGCGGTGTCGGAGAAAACAATACGATAGTGGCTTTTAGCGGAATATGCCCGCATCAGTTGACGCATATCAATAAGCAGGAAAGTTTCATCACCTATCGGAAAAAAGGTGAAAAACATGAAGGTACGATCGTGTGTGACGGACATACGACACTGTATGATCCGCATAGAGGATGCAAGGTCATGAAAGGCAAAGCTCAGCAGCCGTTTGCCAGTATTGTATTGGAACATGCAGATGATGATACGTTATGGGCAGTCGGTGTACTCGGTCCTGACAAGTTTCATGATTACTTCAAAAACTTTAGAAGAGAATTCAAACATCAGTTTGGCGGTAAGCGTCGTGCTAAGAAAAAGGTCACAGCCAAAGCCACTGTTATGCTTATGAACGAGTATTCTGAAGAAGTGATTCAGTTATAGGAGGCCGGATGATGCAGCGACGAAATTTTATAAAAGGCTCCCTTCTCCTTGCAGCAGCCGGCCTTTTTAACCCCGAACTCTACCATCATCGTCTATTTGCTTTTGAAGAGGCGATAGAGATGAGCTATGCAGAAGCAGAAAAAGAGTTCACTCAGGGAACAAAGAGTCTTGACGGAAGTAAACTGATTACGCTTGACATCCCTAAACGACCGGGAAGTGCTGCAACAGTTCCTGTTGAGATCCATGTTGACAGTCCTATGCAAAAAGATGATTATATCCGTTCCATTGCTATTTTGACAACAAAAAACAAGGTAAATAAAGCAGTCATTGCTGAATTCACGCCTGCCAATGGGATGGCCTATCTTTATGCCAATATTAAACTTGGTCAGAAACAGGACGTTGTTGTATTTGCAAAGACAGATAAGGGTGTTATTTATAAAACTTCCCAGAAAGTGTACGTCGCATTAAGCGGCTGTGATTAAAAGAGAAAACATGGCAAAACGAAGAGCAGCTGTTAAAATTATTGATAAAAATTACAGTATTGGTGATGTTGTCAAAGTACAGGTGATCATTATTCATCCTATGGAAACCGGATTTGCGAAAGATAAGCATTCCGGCAAAACAAAACCGCGTTTTTATCTCAAAGAGATTGAAGTTTTGTATAATGATAAACCTGTTACATGGTTTGAACTTGATGTCAGTGCAAGTCAAAACCCGAAAATAAAATTTGCAATGAAAATTACTGAAGCGGGTCTTTTGAAGGTTCGATTTATCAATTCAGAAGGTGAAATAACTGAAAAGAGTGTCAAGGTTTTGCCCAAGTAGACGTATCCCGGCACCTTTCTTCCCCGATTAAATTTACTTCTTTAAGCAAATCTACACCGAAACCCTGCTAAATTATTGATTATTAGAATTAGGACACAATATTGAGCACAAAAAAAGAGTTGGAATTTGATGATGAATTGGCATTGATGGAACCGAAGCAGTATAAGGTTTTGCTGCTTAACGATGATTATACGTCAATGGATTTTGTGGTTGAAGTGTTGATGAATATTTTTCATAAGACATATCAGGAAGCGGAACAGATCATGTTGGACGTACATCGTAAAGAGAAAGGTCTTTGCGGTGTGTATACCTATGAGGTGGCGGAGACAAAAATCATGCAGGTGAGTAAACTTGCCCGTGAACAAGGCTATCCGCTTAAAGCAACGATGGAGGAGGCGTAATGATCAGTTCTGAACTTAATGCAATTTTTCAAAAAGCTTTACTGTATGCGAAAGACCAGCATCATGAATATTTAACGATTGAGCATGTTTTTTTTGCACTTCTTGGGTCCAAAGAGGGGATTGAGATTATTAATGAATGCGGAGGTGATGCCACATCGATGCGTGAAGCGATCGGCAATTACCTGAGCCGTACGATGGTTCCTCTTCCTGAAGAAGTTCATCAGGAACCCTTTGAAACAGTAGCACTTTCAAGAATGATTGATCAGATGATCCGTCATATTCAAAGTGCCCAAAAAGCGCAGGCTGAAGTTGGTGATCTGGTGGCATCTCTGTATGAGGAGAGCCATACATATGCCTGTATGCTGCTTGAAGAAAATGATATTTCTCACGTTGATGTGCTCGCAGTGATTTCGCATCGTGATGTTGATGTTCAGACAACGAGTAATGATGAAGAGAGCTATCTGCAAAAATATACCACCGAACTGGTTGACAAGGCACGATCCGGTGCAATAGATCCGGTCATTGGCCGAAAAAATGAGATTGAACGTGTTGTTCAGACGCTGTGCCGCCGCAAAAAGAACAATCCGCTCCTGGTGGGTGAACCCGGTGTCGGTAAAACTGCCATAGCGGAAGGTCTGGCACTGCGCATTGCAGAAAATAAGGTTCCTGCACTGCTGAAAGATGCTCCGATCTATGGAGTCGATCTTGGCGCAATGCTTGCCGGCACCAAATATCGGGGAGATTTTGAGAAGCGTCTCAAAGGGGTGATCGATGAGATAAAAGCACAAAAAAATGCGATTATGTTTATCGATGAAATTCATACGCTTATCGGAGCAGGGGCTGTTAACGGGGGAAGTATGGACGCCTCAAACCAACTTAAACCCGCACTTGCATCGGGTGAACTTAAGTGTATGGGAGCGACAACTTACGGTGAATATCGCAATGTATTTGAAAAAGACAGAGCACTTAGCCGGCGTTTTGCCCGAATTGATATCGATGAACCGTCTCAGA
>DAOWOG010000191.1 GCA_030642185.1 Helicobacteraceae bacterium
GCCATTGGCAATAATAGCACTGCTCTCATCTGTAAAATCTGTTTCGCTCAATAACGCCGCCTTGAGTACAGCGGTGTCGGAAAGTTGTGGTGTCTGAATACGTTTTACTTCATTGCGGTCAATTGTTTCATTTTGATACACCACAGTGTCACTGACACTGAGGTAGGGAACGATACAATCCGCTTTATCTTTGAAATCAATAATCTGCTGCAGCAATGCCGTATCTATACAGGCCCTTGCAATATCACTGACCATGACATACCTGCTGTTGACAAAATCAAGTGCATTCTTTAGTGATTCCTGACGGGTATCACCGCCTTTTATAACCTTGAATTCTGTGTAGTGTTCCATAAAGGCTGCTTCATCCGGATGAGATGAAATAATAATATTTGAAAAGAGTCCTGTCTCATTGAGACGATTTGTAACAAACTGCCACAAAGGATCGTGATCAATACGAAGCCACTGCTTTTTGACATTCATGCCAAAACGGCTTGAATTGCCCGCAGCAAGCAGGATAAGTGTCAAATCAGACAAAAAGACTCCTGTTTTTGAAAAACTGTTACGAAATTATACATGTAAAAAGCTTTTTTTTATCTTGTTTGTGTAAAATTCGAACAACTATAAAGTACTATTTATGGTGTATAAAAAGCATCGTCGTCTACTTTTGAGTTTTAAAGGGCACCTCTCGAGGTGCCCATATTTAAAATAAGTTGAATTTTTTTGATTTAATTGGTTTTCAGTGGAGCTTTTATAGCCTTGCTGATTATATTACGCTCATTATTAACCAGCAATGATCCTTTAAAGGAAAAATTTATGAGAACATCATGGATTGAAAAACGTAAAAATGACAAAATTCGCACTCAGATGTATTATGCCAAAAAGGGCATTATTACCGAAGAGATGCAGTATGTAGCCAAACTTGAAAAATTGGAACCGGAACTCGTCCGCAGTGAAGTAGCCCGAGGCCGCTTGATCATTCCGGCCAATATTAATCATGCCAATCTCGAACCTATGGCGATCGGTATTGCAGCTACCTGTAAAATCAATGCCAATATCGGCTCCTCCGCTTTGGCTTCTGATGTTGAAGGCGAGATTGAAAAGATACAGGTCTCTCAGCATTATCAAGCTGATACTGCCATGGACCTCTCTACCGGCGGTGATCTTGATGAGATTCGAAGAAATGTTATTGCCAATTCCAAAATACCTATCGGTACGGTACCGATCTATCAGATCCTTCATGATGTTAACAACAAGATCGAAGACTTGACAATTGAGAAGATGCTGGAAGTTTTGGAGCGTCAGGCACAACAGGGGGTCAGCTACTTTACTATACATGCAGGATTTCTGCTTGAGACAATGCCTAAAGTTGCAAAACGCAAGATGGGTATTGTCAGTCGCGGTGGTTCATTGATGGCGGCATGGATGATGCATTATCATAAAGAGAACCCATTTTACAGTGCTTACGATGATATTTTGGACATTTGCGCAAAATACGATGTTTCTCTCTCTCTGGGTGATTCACTCCGTCCGGGCTGTCTGGCAGATGCGTCTGACGACGCACAACTGGGTGAACTTAAAGTTCTGGGTGAGCTCACCCTTCGTGCCTGGGAAAAAAATGTCCAGGTAATGATCGAAGGTCCTGGTCACGTCCCGTTGAACCAGATCGAACGCAATATGAAAATTCAGCGTGAACTCTGTCATGAAGCACCGTTTTATATTCTCGGACCGCTGGTAACCGATATTGCTGCGGGATATGACCATATCTCATCAGCCATCGGTGCAGCTGTCGGCGGATGGCACGGTGCATCCATGCTCTGTTATGTAACACCGAAAGAGCATTTGGGCCTGCCGAATGCCGATGATGTTCGTGAAGGGATCATCGCCTACAAAATTGCTGCACATGCCGCAGATATCGCCCGCGGCCGTAAAGGCGCCCGTGATATTGATGATGCCATGAGTGATGCACGTTATGCATTTGACTGGGAGAAACAGTTTGAACTGGCACTTGATTCAGAGCGGGCACGTGAATATCACGATGAAACACTCCCTCAGGATGTCTTCAAAGAGGCGGAGTTCTGCTCAATGTGCGGACCGAAATTCTGTTCGTACAAAATTTCACAGGATATTATGGATAATCCTGAAGCAATTGCAAGAATTGCCGAAGAAGCAAAAAACGCAAGCTAGCATATCGTTGAATATTAAAAATTTAAGAAGGAAATATATATGACTAAAGAAATTATCGAAACAGCATTGAAAAATGTAATCTATCCTGGATTTACGAAAGATATCGTCAGTTTTGGATTTATAAAAGATATTAATATTGCCGGAAGCGTAGTCACTGTCACAGTAGATATTACTTCAAGCGCAGATGAAGTTGCCAGTCAACTTAAAGCTGAAGCAACTGAAGAACTGAAAAAAGTCGGTGCGACCAATGTTACGATTAACATTCAGGCTCCAAAAATGCCGAGAGAGAGTTCATCCAAAGGCAAAAATATCGCGCCGCAAGTTAAAAACTTTATTATGGTCAGTTCAGGCAAAGGCGGAGTCGGCAAGTCTACAACATCCGTGAACCTGGCAGTTGCATTAGCCATGCAGGGTCACAAAGTAGGTCTGCTTGACGCTGACATCTACGGTCCGAATATTCCCCGTATGATGGGTGTTGAAACTGTCAAGCCTGAGGTACAGGGAAATAAAGTACTTCCGATCAAAGCGTATGGCATTGAGATGATGTCTATGGGTTCATTGATGGAAGAGGGTCAGTCACTGATCTGGCGCGGCGCCATGATCATGAAAGCGGTCGAGCAGTTCCTGCGTGATATTTTATGGTCGGATCTGGATTGTCTGATTATCGATATGCCTCCGGGAACCGGTGATGCACAGCTGACACTGGCGCAGAGTGTTCCGGTTACACTGGGCCTTACCGTCACAACACCGCAAATGGTTTCACTGGACGATTCACGCCGTTCTCTGGATATGTTCAAAAAGCTCAATATCCCAATTGCCGGGATCATTGAAAATATGAGTGGTTTTATCGCTCCGGACACCGGTGTCGAATACGACATTTTCGGCAAAGGAACAACGGAACCGATGGCAAAAGAGTTTGACACAAAAATTCTTGCAGAGATCCCGATCGAGCCGGCCATCCGTACCGGCGGTGACAACGGAAAACCGGTCACTTATTTTGCTCCGGATTCTGAAACAACAAAACGCTTTATGGCAGCGGCAGAAGATATCTGGGCACAGATCGAGAAAATCAATGAAGAGGGCGGTGTCGACAATCAGGCGATCCAGCCGACGACTCCTCCGGGCGTCTCTGCCTGTTCGACCACAGCAGCACCGCAAGAAAGTAGTGGCAGCAGCTGCGGCTGCAGCTAAGGATATTTTGAAGCTCTATGCAGCTTCATTATCTTTTGAAAAGTATTACCAAGCGCTTGTGACAGGACTCTCTCATCCTCAAAATTTTTTAAATTCTACCTTTTATTTATCTTCACTTCACAGCAATAACCTTTTTAATCTTCTTATCAATGTTAAAACACTACAATATCTATAATTTGAAACTTAAACTACCTAAAAGGGGTTCCCGTGCGCCAATATCTTCTTTTTATAACGCTTTTTCTAACACTGCTGCTGAGCAGTGGCTGTAGTATGAAAGAGTATAAACTTTTTCAGGATGACAATAGTTCTGAAGAGCCTACCGTCGTATCCGACAAGGTGTATCATGACCATATGGTCTTTGAAAATAAAATTGCTCCGAATGACCGAATCTCTGTCATGGTCTATAATCAGTCAGGTTCCGGTGCCGGACAGCTTACCTCCATGGTCAGCCAGGAAGGCGGTGCTGATGCACGAGGAGGTGATGAGAGTATGGGCCTGCTGGTAACGCATAAGGGAACCATCCGATTACCGCTTGTCGGCAGTCAAAAGATTACAGGAATGACTGAGGATGAAGCAGCTGATTTTCTTATCGTTGAGTATAAAAAGTATCTTCGCAATCCTTACGTAACGGTCACAATCATGAATCAGCGTCTCTATATACTCGGTGAAATCAATAAGCCCGGTGTAGTACCGGTCACCAACGGGACGATGAATATTATTGAAGCCATTGCCAGAAGCGGTGACTTGACAGACTATGCCGAACGTACCAATATCAAAATTTTACGCGGAGATCTGCGTAATCCTGAAGTCAGCATTATCGATCTGAC
>DAOWOG010000245.1 GCA_030642185.1 Helicobacteraceae bacterium
AATTAACCAGTTAGTCCTACAAGCTTTTAACACCAAATCTTACACCTCTAAACGCTTCTATTTGTTTGGGCATTTAATTGGTGGAGTAATAACTTAACGGCAGTAAACCGCACTCTGAGTATTTCAATAGCTAACACCTCTTCCACATAATCTGTCGTTAATCTTAAATAAAGCTTCATTTAAAATATTTTTCAGTATAATCACGCGTTTTATATTCTCCTGTTTTTGGAGATTATCATTCTACTGGAACATATTAAGAAAGGAATTGTATGCCTACAATCAACCAATTGATTCGTAAAGAGCGCAAGCAAGTGGTTAAAAAATCAAAATCACCTGCGCTTGTAAGCTGTCCGCAGCGTCGCGGTGTTTGTACACGTGTTTACACGACGACACCTAAGAAACCAAACTCGGCACTTCGTAAAGTTGCCAAAGTTCGTTTAACTTCAGGATTTGAAGTTATCTCCTATATCGGTGGTGAGGGTCACAACCTTCAAGAGCACTCTATCGTTCTTGTCCGTGGTGGTCGTATTAAAGATTTACCGGGTGTTAAGTATCACATCGTTCGTGGTGCACTGGATACGGCAGGTGTTGCCAACCGTACGGTTGCCCGTTCTAAATACGGTACTAAGAAGCCGAAAAAATAAGAATGTGCTCAAGACAGAAACCGTAAGGTTTTTGAGTAAATTATTTAATTGAAGACAAGGAAACTCAAATGAGAAGAAGAAGAGCACCGATCCGTGAGATCATGCCAGATCCGGTTCACAGTAGCAAAATCGTTACAAAATTTATCAACAAGATCATGCTTGACGGTAAAAAGAGTACAGCGGAAAAAATTATGTACAGCGCGATGGACATTATCGGTTCACGTGGTGAAAAAACAGGGATCGAAGTTTTTAATGCAGCGATCGATAACATCAAACCGGTTATTGAAGTTAAAAGCCGTCGTGTAGGTGGTGCAACGTATCAAGTTCCAGTAGAAGTACGTCCGGTACGTCAACTCTCTTTGGCAATTCGCTGGTTGGTAGATGCCTCTCGCAAACGCAATGAGCGTACAATGGCAGAGCGTCTTGCAAACGAATTAATGGATGCAGCAACCGATAAAGGTTCTGCTTTCAAGAAGAAAGAAGACACTTACAAAATGGCAGAAGCGAATAAAGCATTCGCTCACTATCGCTGGTAATATCAACGTTACCTTGTTGAAGTATCATTTCCTTATGGGAAGGGTACTTCGATTTCTCGACCTCTTTGATAAGCACAGCAATTCTGCTCTTATTAAAGAGGTCCAACTCTCAAAAATGATTTTTAAGGTTTTTAAAAATGGCAAGATCTCATAAACTTGAAGATGTAAGAAACATCGGAATTGCTGCACATATTGATGCAGGTAAAACAACAGCAACTGAGCGTATCTTGTTCTATACAGGCGTTGAGCATAAAATCGGTGAAGTTCACGATGGTGCAGCAACGATGGACTGGATGGAGCAGGAGCAGGAACGTGGTATTACCATTACTTCAGCTGCAACTACCTGTGAATGGGACAATAAACAGATCAATATCATTGACACCCCGGGCCACGTTGACTTCACGATCGAAGTTGAGCGTTCTATGCGTGTACTTGATGGTGCAGTATCTGTTTTTTGTGCGGTTGGCGGAGTTCAGCCACAATCAGAGACAGTATGGCGTCAGCGTAACCGTTATGGCGTACCGTCTATTGTTTTCGTTAACAAAATGGACCGAACCGGTGCAGATTTTTACGAAGTTGAAACACAGATCCGTGAGCGCCTGAAAGGTAATCCGGTTCCGATTCAACTGCCGATCGGTGCAGAAGACGGTTTTCAGGGTGTTGTCGATCTTGTACAAATGAAAGCGATTGTCTGGGATCAGGATGCTGCCATGGGCTCCAACTACCATGTTGAAGAGATTCCGGCTGATATGCAGGAGAGAGCTGAAGAGTATCGTGAAAATATGATAGAGAAGATCTCTGAAGCTGAAGCCAATGAAGCACTGATGGAAAAATTTCTTGAAGGTGAAGAGATCTCCAATGAAGAGATCGTTGCCGGGATCAAAGCGGCTACAATCGGAATGGACATTGTTCCGATGACCTGTGGCACAGCGTTTAAAAACAAGGGTATTCAAACTCTGCTTGATGCAGTTGTCGCTTACCTTCCGTCTCCTATAGAGTCTGCTGCGATCAAGGGTACGATGATGGACGATGAAGAAGTTGAAGTTGAAGTGGATTCAACGGATGATGGTCCATTTGCAGCTCTGGCATTTAAGATTATGACGGATCCATTTGTCGGTGTACTGACATTTATCCGTGTTTACCGTGGTGTTCTTGACTCTGGCTCTTATGTTCACAATACAACGAAAGACAAAAAAGAGCGTGTTGGCCGTATCGTAAAAATGCATGCGATCAAACGTGAAGAGGTAAAATCGATCTACGCAGGTGAGATCGGTGCGGTTGTCGGTCTGAAATCTACAACGACGGGTGACACACTTTGTGATCCTTCTGATAAAGTTGTACTGGAGCGTATGGACTTCCCGGATCCGGTTATCTCTGTTGCAGTTGAGCCGAAAACAAAAGCGGACCAGGAAAAAATGGGTATTGCACTGGGTAAACTGGCTGCTGAGGATCCATCTTTCCGTGTTCACACTGACGAAGAGACCGGTCAGACAATTATCTCGGGTATGGGTGAGCTTCACCTTGAAATTCTTGTTGACCGTATGTTCCGTGAGTTTAAAGTCGATGCAGAAGTGGGTGCACCACAGGTATCTTATCGTGAAACGATCAAGAAAGAAGTGCAACAAGAGTATAAGTATGCGAAGCAGTCTGGTGGCCGTGGACAGTTTGGTCATGTCTATCTGCGTATCAAGCCGGGCGACGCCGGTACAGGTTATGTCTTCACCAATGCAATTAAAGGCGGGGTAATTCCGAAAGAATTTATTCCTGCAGTTGAAAAAGGGTGTGGTGAAGCGATGCAAAACGGTGTACTCGCCGGTTACCCTATTGAAGACGTTGATGTAACGCTTTATGACGGTTCTTTTCACGATGTTGACTCAAATGAGATGGCCTTTAAACTGGCAGCCTCTATGGGCTTTAAGGCAGGTGCAAGAGCTGCAGATCCGGCAATCCTGGAGCCATTGATGAAAGTTGAAGTGGAAGTTCCTGAGGATTACATGGGTGATGTTATCGGTGACCTTAACCGTCGTCGTGGTCAGGTCAACAACATGAGTGACCGTTCCGGTAATAAAATTATTGATGCATTCGTACCGCTTTCTGAAATGTTCGGTTATTCAACCGACCTTCGTTCAGCGACACAGGGACGTGCAACATATTCTATGGAATTTGATCACTATGCAGAAGTTCCACGCAACGTTGCAGAAGAAATCATCAAAAAGAGAAATGGTTAATTAATTGTCATTTCTGTGTTCCGAAGTAAATTCGGAACACACTTTCCTCATAAATACCTCTTAAAATTTATATCACAAATTATTCATTTTAGAAACGACCATACAGGATTATGTTCTTCTTCAGGCCGTCCTTCAAGCTGAT
>DAOWOG010000133.1 GCA_030642185.1 Helicobacteraceae bacterium
ATCAGATCCTTTTTAATTTTATTCGTTTTTATCTTCAGGGATCAGGTGTTCTGCCAAAGCTTCCTTTATGTCCTCTGGTAGAGGCTTTGACCTCTTATTGACAAAATCATAGCACACCAGCACGGCGTCTCCCTTTGTCTTAAGTTCTCCTCTTTGCCAGGCTTCGTGATGCAACGTAAAGGATTTGTTCCCCAATCTTTTTACATATGTCCTTATCTCCACATCGCCATTGAAGAATATCTCACCGAGGAAATCAAAATCTATCCTTGCCATTATCAGTCCCCATTTCTCATGACTCAGGTCGAGATCTGGCTCGAACATACGGAATATCGGGTTCCTTGCCAGTTCGAACCATTCGGGAAGGACTGTATTGTTTACGTGTCCCAGGCCCTCGATATTGCCGAATCTTGGGGTAACAGTGGTAACGAACATTTCTCCTCCTTTAAAGTGCAGCGGAACATCCGCCGATTGCCTCAATTTTGCCGACACGTCCGGTATGGCGTCCGCCTTCAAAACTTCCGGCTATCCATGCATCAACAATTGATGCTGCCACGCCTTTTCCGACAACACGTTCGCCGAAACAGAGGACATTGGCATCGTTATGCGCACGTGCCATCGTAGCGGTATAGGCATCATGACAGAGTGCTGCACGGATACCGGCATAACGGTTGGCTGTCATACTCATACCGATGCCTGATCCGCAGATCAAAATTCCGCTTGCCTCATTATCGGCCAATACGGCTTCAGAAACTTTAATGGCAAAATCCGGATAATCAACACGGTCTTTATTGTAAGGTCCAAGGTCAATGACTTCATGTCCTTTATTTTTTAGCATCTCTACGGTGTAGTCTTTGAGATCGAGACCGGCATGATCAGTTGCAATGTAAAATTTCATCGTCATCCTTAGGTTAAAAGTAGTTTGAGAATCATCTGTACCGGTGCGATCAGAAGATAGTCTTTAAGCGGTGTCATCAGCATAATAATGACAATGACCATACCGTAAGGTTCCGCTTTGTAAAAAAATTCGGCAACAGCATTCATTTGCCTTGAGACTCAGATACATCACAAAATGGGCACCGTCAAACTGGGGGATCGGAAGCAGGTTAAAGACAGCCAGTACAACATTGATCAAGAGTAGTTTAATCACAAAGATGTACGTAAAAAGATAGACCATACTGTCTGCCTGAGTCGGTTCGCTCAAAGAAAGAAGTACGATCGATGCCAGAGTTGCCAAAAAGAGGTTGTAGACAATGCCCGCAAGGCTGACCTGCATTGCGGCATTATAGCCTCCGTTATTAATGACGGTACGCATATTGACAGGTACCGGTTTGGCCCAGCCAAATAGAAATCCGGGTCCCATCCCCAACAGCACTGGAATAAGGTACATCATAGCCGGTACGATGATCGTCCCGAAGAGATCGACATGAACGATAGGATTGATGGAGAGGCGTCCGGCAGCTTTGGCAGTTGTGTCGCCGTATTTAAACGCAACCCATCCATGCATGATCTCATGACCGATAATAGCGACAGCCAGTGCAAGAATAGCAGCAGCAATGGTTAATATATCAATAAAGTCCATGATCGTCTTTATCAACACGGATACGCTCTGTAACTGCCAGGTCGAGATGCTCTTTTTGTTCGAGATCAGTCGGTGTTTTACCTAAACGGTCCCAACGGATCTCATAATCGTCATCCATACTGAAGTAGACAAACCAGGGTGTACCCTCAAGCAGACCATAGGGAACTGTTCCCCAAAAACGGCTGTCGTTGGAGTGGTCGCGGTTATCCCCCATCATAAAGTACTGACCTTCCGGTACACGTATCGGGGGCATATTGAAAATCGGCATAGGGTAATGGCCGTTGTCAACAATCTTCTCATCATGATGAATTCCGGGGTGTTTGCTTTGATAAGGTGCTTTGATCCAATGTTTTCCGGCAAAGATGACAGTTGCGGCATCAGAAAAATGCTCTTTAATGTAGGTGTCTCCCCCTTTCGGATGCAGATAGAGATCTTTGTCTAACACAAAAAGCTCATCCCCGGGAAGACCGACGCAGCGTTTGACATAATGAAGCTGATTATTATTGGGATATCGAAAGATGACAATATCACCGCGTTCAGGTTCATCGCCATCATAGATATGGCCGTCCGTACCCGGAACAAGTGGAATTTCCAAAAACGGAAGATGCGGTGTCGGAATGCCGTAGGCAAACTTTTTGGCAAACAGATGATCACCGATCAGCAGCGAATCTTTCATCGAACCGCTCGGAATGCGAAATGCCTGCGCAATAAAAAAGATAATAAACAGTACGATGATAACCGTACCTGTCCAGGAATTTGAAAAGCGGTAGGCCTTTCCGGCAAAATGTAGGGCTTTGTCTTTCATTAGCTCTCTTTAGCGTGTGCCTGAGCGGCACGAAGTGTATTTTTTAGCAGCATAGCAATGGTCATTGGACCGACACCGCCCGGAACCGGGGTGATGAAAGAAGCTTTCTTGCTGACATGTTCAAAATCGACATCACCGACAAGTTTTCCGTTATCAGCACGATTAATGCCGATGTCGATGATGATGGCTCCCTCTTTAACCATGTCCTCTTTAATGAGGTTTATCACACCGGCACCGACAAGAACGATATCTGCATTTTTTGTATGTGCCTTCAGATTATTTGTATAAATATGGGTGACCTGGACGGTAGCATTGGCATTGAGGAGCAGAGCAGCCATCGGTTTTCCGACAATGTTGGAAGCACCGACCACAACGGCATCCATTCCTTTCGGATCAATACCGTACTCGGCCAGCAGTTCCATCACTCCAAGCGGTGTGCAGGGAACGAAACCGTCAAGTCCCGTGTTTAGACGTCCGACATTATAGGGATGAAAACCGTCTACATCTTTATTGGGTGCGACCAGTTCAAGCAGTTTGGTGGTATCGATCTGCGGCGGCAATGGCAGTTGGATCAGTATCCCGTCGATGCTTGGGTTTTGATTCATCATCTGAATGGTGGTTTCAATTGCACCCTGTGAGATATCTTCCGGCATCTCATGGGTGACAGAGTAAAAACCTGCACGATCACAGGCTTTCTTTTTCATACCGACATAGGCTTGACTCGCCGGATCGGATCCAACCAAAATAACTGCAAGCCCCGGTGTGTGACCCGTTGACTTTTTAAGTACTTTAACATCAGATGCTACCTGCTCTTCAATCTTTTTACCAAGCGCTTTTCCATCAAGGATTTGCATGTTTTTCACCATATTTATGCGTTTCCAAGGTCATTAAAAATATTTGGAAGTACACTCTAATTTTTAGGTGATATAATACCGATATTAAGATAATAAGGTGCTTTGGATGCGATTGCTGCTATTGATATTACTCTATAATGCACTTTTTTCTGCTGAATCATTTATCACAAAAGAAGAGTATGCTGATCAGCTTTATCATAATCCTCGGGGGATAGGGTGTCATCTTTGTCATGGTGAAAAAGGTGAAGGAAAACTGATCGCAAAGTATGTGCATAAAGGTGAAGAGAAAGCCTTTCATCCGCCTGCGATCAATGGGCTTGATTATGATCATTTTACGCAGGCACTGAAGCGGCGCAACGAAGGCATGCCGCGTTACTTTTTAACGATTGATGAGATGCATGCACTCTACTTTTATCTCCATCCTGATCACGAAAGGGAAGACGATTCTGATGAATGATACAGCGATTCTGCAACGTGCGATTGAGACTAAAGATGCAGGTATGATTGATGCAATCCTTGTGCCGCAAAAGCGGCGTATCAACGACACTGAACAGTACCGATCAGCACTGATGCTCTCGGCAAACAACCTTAAACATCTCAATAAGATACCAGACATTGAAGCTGAATGTATCATCCTCAATCTTGAAGACGGTGTTTCCGCCGAGCTGAAACCGATTGCCCTTCGCTTATCGGCTTTGGTACTTTCAAATCTTCCTCAGAGTGCAAAGAAGCTTGTTGTCCGCGTCAATGCACTCGATGAGGGCGGACGGGATGAGATACGCTTTTTAAATGCCTATAGGCCAGATGCCATTCGACTTCCTAAAGTCCGTCCGGTGAGTGATGTCAAAGAGGCACTTAAACTTATCGATGAGGGGATTGAACTGCATCTCTCCATTGAGACCAAAGAAGCGTGGCTGGCGATGGCTGAGCTGGCGGTAGACAATCGTGTCAAAGCATTTTATCTCGGCATTTTGGATCTGTTTGCCGACATGGGACTTTCACAGCAGCTTATTCAACCCGACAATCCTGCGATGCACTATATGCTTTCACATTTTCTGATCACTTCAAGAGCTGCAGGTGTCAAACCGGTCTCTTTTGTTTTTCAGGATTATCAGGATACTCAGACTTTTAACAGGTGGCTTCATTTGGAAAAAGAGATGGGTTTTGATGCCAAAGGGTGCTTGTCGCCGACTCAGGTCAAAGCGGTTCATTCTGTTTTTGGCATTGATGAAACTGCACTGGAAAAGGCAAGAGAAATTGTGAGGCTCTTTGAGAGGATGCGCGACAAAGGGATTACCGGTTTTAGTCATGATGATTATGGTTTTATTGATGAGCCGATTTACAAAGGGGCTTTATCGGTAATACGCCTCAATCAGGAGTAAAAAATGTCGTCTGGCTACACTCCACCATTCACTATCACATCAAAAATGCTAGACCTTACAAGCAGAATAGCTGAGAACTTAACAGAACTCAAACATAACAAGAGCCAAGTCATTACTACAATGCTCAGGAAGAAGAACCGTATTAAGACTTTGGCAGGAACACTGGAGATGATTTTAGAGGCAATTCTCAAGGTCGGTAATAAGGTCGGCAATAAGGTCGGTAATCTTACAGAAAATCAGATACTCATCATCGAGCTAATGAAAAAAGAGTCGAAAATGGGCGCTAAGGCATTAGCTGAACATGTAGGCATTTTAATAAGAAAGATAGAAGAGAATGTTGCTAAACTTAAAAAGATGAATATCATTGAAAGAGTGGGCGGTACACGCGGACATTGGGAAATGAAGGACTAAAATGACAAAAGAAGAGATATTGGACAAATTGACACAACAAAAAGCGTATCTGCAAAAAACATATGAGGTAGATAAGATAGGTCTTTTTGGAAGCTATGCTAAAAATATGCAGACCAAAC
>DAOWOG010000083.1 GCA_030642185.1 Helicobacteraceae bacterium
CGCTGTATATATCATCCAACATTTATCTATTCCTTTACTAAAATTAAACTGCTTTGCCTTCGGCCGTCTCTCAAAAACAGCCGCGTTCGTGTTTGAATCAATGGTAAGTCGATCTCTTCTTCCACTTCACCGTTCATCACCTCTATCCGTTTCCAGCCGTAACCCGAAATAAAATACTCTGCCGATGTTATCTCTGAAGGGATTTTAGCGTGAATTGTTTTAAGAACAGAATTGTCCGGCCACTTTTGCAGGGTAATCCACTCTGTCGGCAGGTGCTTTATTCGTAATTTCTCTTTTAGGAGATTTTCTCCGGTCAATGCAATACGATCAAGGTCATTAGAATCGCTTGCTGTAGAAACAGCGCCGCTGTTTTGATTGACAATTAGGCGAAAGCCGTATGATTCAATGGCTTCTCTGACTTCGCTGTTGTATTCTCCATAGGGATAAGCGTAATATTCAGGCGTATAGCCCATTTGCTTCTCAAAAGAGGCTATAGCTTTGTCTGTATCGGTTTTTATCTCCTGCGTGGTAAGTGAAACCATGTGGGGATGACCATAGCTATGTAAAGCGATTTCACCATATTGTCCTGCTTCACGAATCTGCTCCCATGTCATAAAGTCACCATATTTTTTGTCGGTTGCTTCAATATAGACAAAAAGTGTAAAAGGGTAGGCATACTCTTTAAAAAGTTCCAGTGCATTATCGTAAAAACTTTTATAGCTGTCATCAATGGTAAAGACTACCCACTTATCACTGATCTCTTCTTGGCGCAGCAGAGCTTGATGTACTCTAATGAGAGAGACAACTTCGTAACCATTGGTTTTAAGAAATTCAAATTCCGAGCGCAGGGTGGCTATAGAGGTATTGGTAGATGTGTGATGGGGATCACCAAAACGATGAAAGACAAAAATATGGGCATCTGCGTGGACGATGAAAGGGATCAGCGCAAGAAAAAATATCTTGCGCATTAAATTAATGAGAGCTGTTAGTTTCGTTCGGAGAAGGCACATCGATGCTTGGTGCGGCTATATCAGTAGGTTTAACCATCGTATCGACGACTGATTCATTTCTTGCCTGGCCGTAAAAATAACCTAATGTTATCGTGTTGACTACAAACAAAAAACCGAGAAAAAAAGTTGTTTTGGCAAGAAAACTTGCCGGGCCTTTGGCTCCGAATACAGATTCATTCGAACCGCTGTATGCACCTAGACCGATACTTGAACTCTTCTGGAGTAGTACGGCAATGGTCAGCAGAACAACCAAAACGATTTGTGCAATAAGCAAAATGCTTGTCATTGTATTCCTTCACAATGTAAAAAGTGGCGAATTATAGCAAAAAAAAGTAATTTTTTATAATGTATAGGGCCGGAAACCGGAATTATTGAAAGCCTACGGTATAATTTCACCATTAAATCAAGGATATTTGCATGAAAAAAGCGTTGGGGCTTATTGCTGTTCTACTGGTTGTTATTGTGCTGTTCGGCATGCTTATGCCGACACCTTCAAAAAAAGAGACAAATAAACCCCTTATAGTAGTGTCTACGTTTTCACTCTATGATGTGCTGACACATTTGGTAAGAGATCGTGCCGAGGTGGTGATGATTGTTCCCTTTGGTGTTGATGTTCATGCGTATGAACCAACACCAAAGGATATGATCCGGATAGAAAAAAGTGACCTGTTTGTTTTCAGCGGTGCCGGATTGGAACCCTGGACGGATGCATTTGGCCATTATAAGCACGGAATTGATATGAGCCGTCATGTCTTTTTACTTGAAAATGATACCCATCAAAATGAAGATCCGACAGAGGATACCAAAAATGAAATGAATGATGATCCCGGATATACGGCACACGCACATCATGGCACGGTAGACCCGCACTACTGGCTTGATATTGACAATATGCTCAAAATAACGGATAAACTCGAAGAAGTGCTTCTTGATCTGTTGGAAAAGGATGCAGCTGATGATATTCATGCTCATGCAGTAATATATCGAAAAGGCTTGCAAATACTTGATGGCCTTTTTCAAAAGAGACTTGCCTCATGCCGACTTGATACAATCGTGGTCAGCCATAATGCATTTGGTTATTTGGCTAAGCGTTACGGATTTGATGTTGCGGCATTGAGCGGACTCTCTCCTGATGCGATGCCGAGTGCCAAAACGATGGCAAAAATTGCCGATTTAGTGCAGGCAAAAAAGCTTAATACCGTTTTTTATGAGTCATTTGTAAGTGATCAGCTAATACAAAGCATCGCCAAAGAAAGCGGGGCGAGGGTAGAGGTACTTCAGCCATTGGCAAATATAACGGCCGAGGAAGCTGAACAGTTTCAGGACTATAAGCTGTTGATGAATATTAATCTTCAAAAACTGCGAAACGCTTTGGAGTGTCGATGAAGTTTGAACCGGCAGTTTTTGAAGTCAAAGGTCTGAGCTATCGGCGTGACCATCAGACCATCCTGGAAAACTTGTCTCTGATCGTGTATAAGGGTGAATACTGTGCGATTATCGGTCCAAATGGCGGCGGAAAGACTACATTTATCCGACTGTTGCTTGGATTGGAACATGCTGCTATTGGTCAGATACGTCTGTTTGGAGTCGATCAGAAAAAGTTTCAGAATTGGGATAAGATCGGGTATGTTCCTCAGCGGGCTATGCAGATTGACACCGGTTTTCCGGCTACAGTACTTGAAGTCGTTAAAATGGGAAGAGTCGCAAAACGCGCTTTTTTTTCAAGAGAAAATGAAAATGATCGAGTTGCCGTGGAAGAAGCGATGGAAAAAATGGATGTATCTCATCTGCGCCATAAACTGATAGGTGAACTCTCCGGAGGACAGCGCCAGCGTGTGATGATAGCCCGTGCGCTCTCTTCAAGACCGGAAGTATTGATCCTGGATGAACCCAATACCGGTGTCGATCAGATTTCGCAACAGCGTTTTTACGCGTTACTTAAAGAGTTGAACAGTAAGGATAGGCTCACGATTATTTTTATTACGCACGATATCGGGGTGATCGCCGATGATATCGGAAGACTGTTTACCATTAATCAGACTTTATTGACCTGTAATGATCCAAAAGAGGCGTTGAGCTGCTCAGAAATGAGCAAACTCTACGGAATTGAAGCACATTTGCTGCATAATCACCATCATCATTAAATCGGGAAACAGAGAAAGGTTGATGTAAATAAAATGATCGAAATGCTCCAATACGATTTTATGCAGCGTGCATTCATTGCCGGAATAATCATTGCTATTTTGGCATCAGTGAGCGGTTCTTTTATGGTATTGCGCCGTTATTCAATGATGACAGAGACATTGGCCCACTCTGCCCTGGTCGGCGTGGCGGTAGGCATCATCAGCGGAACAAGTCCTATCTGGATGGCAGTGGCAGTTGCACTGCTTAGTGCCTGGGCGATTGAGTATCTGCGCAGTTTTTTTCATCTTTACTCTGATGCTGTATTGGCTATTTTTCTTTCGGGTTCACTGGCCTTGGCCATTATTATTGTCTCTTTGGCCGGTGCGTTTAACAGCTCGCTCTTTAGTTACCTTTTTGGTTCAATTCTCTCTGTCAGTCAAGAAGATGTCCTCAGTATTGCCATTTTTGGTACTGCCGCACTCATACTGCTTGGACTCTTTTATCGATCCTTCTATTTTATCGCTTTTGATGAGGAAGTAGCACAGACCAGCGGTATAAAAGTTAAGTGGTTGAACTTTTTACTGGTGAGTATCGTAGCCGTTATTATTGCGCTGTCTATTCGTATTGTGGGTACACTTCTGATCGGAGCTTTGATGGTCATTCCGACGGTAGCAGCTTTACGTTACCGTCAGGGCTTTGGCATGACCATTATGCTTGCTGCATTTTTTGCGATTTTATCGGTACTGGCCGGGATGCTCCTGTCTTATCATTTTTCATTGCCGAGCGGGGCAACAATCGTCATGTGTATCTTGGTGATTTTTATTATTTCACTGGTAATCAACCGCCGATGAATGTACAGAATCAGTTTTCAAAATACGCCGATCATTACGGCAGTTACAATGTCATTCAGAAGCAGGTTGTCAGTAAATTATTAGATGATTTGAGTGATCAACCCAAATATATATTGGATCTTGGCTGCGGTGAAGGTGCGCTTTATGAAGCACTGACATGGATGCCGAAACATTTTGTCGGTATCGATTTTGCGCCTGGAATGCTGGAGTTGCACCCCAAGGGCGAAGGTATTCAATGTGTCTATGGAGATTTTAATGATCCGGAACTCTTTGAGCATCTGCGGCATTTATCCTTTGATCATATCTTTTCCGCATCAGCGCTGCAGTGGTCACATGATCTTGAGTATGTCTTTAAAAATATCGCTTCGCTTAATACTCCCGTATCGCTGGCTGTTTTTACGTCCAATACCTTTAAAACAATTTTTGAGACAGCAAACCTTCCACCTTTATTGCGCAGTGCCGATGAGGTAAAAACATTGTCTATGCACTATTTTGATGCAACATATGAAGTGGTGACCTATTCGCTCGCGTTTGACTCAGTTAGGGAGATGTTCCGTTATATGAAACGCAGCGGTGTCAGTGGAGGACGGGGTGTGTTGAATTTTACAGAGACAAAAAGATTGATGCGGGAGTATCCGCTCGATTATCTGGAGTTTGAGATTCTGTTTATTCGTTCGTAAGCAGATTCTCTTTTTCAAGACTATAGAGTGTGTAACGGATGGATTTAAATCTTTCCGAGAGGGAGGGTTCAATAATCTTATATAACTCTTCAAGTACTCTTGAAGACTCCTGCGCACGCTTGTAGTTCGCGATAATAATACTTTCTAGTGTATCTCTGTTCATCTCACTCTGCATTGTTGGACGTAAAACATCATTAATACTGTCACGAGAAGCCAATAGATCTTTTAAGTTATCAATTTTACTTTGATGTCGGAGTGTTTTAAGTCGAACAGAGAGTTCTTTGTCATTGTAGATATAGCGTGCAATGTCTTCTATAACACGTATACCCTCTTTCAAGCGGTTAATATTGGCATCGATCACCCGAAAGAGTTCGGGTGAAAGGGGCTTAGTCGTCGCCACCGAAGATACCAAGCAGATGAAGCAGAGCTGTGAAAATATTCAAAAAATCAAGATAAAGTGCAATGGCACCGTCAATGGGTGTCTCATAGGCACCTCGAATAATATTTTGAGTATCATAGACAACCATAATGCTAAAGAGAAACACAACAGCAGCAGAAATGACAATACTCAATATCGGACTGCCCAGGAAAAGATTGAGCAGGGAGAACCCGATAACGACAAAGAGCGCTATCATAAGCGGTTTGCCGTAGCTTGTGACATCTTTAGTGGTTTTAATAGCAAAGAAGCTCATCCCTGCAACGATAACAGAAGTCATAGCAAAAGCATTACCGACAATGGCCGCACCTCCGGACATATTCAATGTATAGACCAGCAGAGGAGCAATCATCAATCCTGTCATAAAGACAAAACTGAACATGACAATCAAATTAATTCCCGGCTTGCGTTTCACTGCAAACAGACCAAACAAGAGTGCAAACTCAAGAATAACAAGCGGAATAAACCACTCATGGATAGCAGCTGCCATCGGAATGCCAACGTAGGCACCTGCAGCACCAGCCATCAAGGAGGCTGCAAACAATTTGTACGTCTCTTTAACAAAAGAGACAGTCTGAGTTTCAGAACGATGTGCCTGTCCATAACCAACAGTACTTTCTCTAACGTAATCGCGATCATAAAGACCCATGTGATTCCTTTTATGTTTTTTGTATGATTTGCGGAAGTATATCCAACAGATCATTAATAAAATTTAATAATATTACTATAGTAAGAGAAAATAAATAGACAGTAAATAAGGCAGGCTACTGAACTTTGAGTAGTGAGACTATTGACAACCGAATTAAGACAAATGAAGAATTAGTTTAGGAACAAAAAGAGGTTATACATTATATAAACTTCTACAAAAGAGTTTAAACAATAAGTATTTCTTATCCGTGTGTGCAACGTAAAGTAAAAGTTTGAAAATTTATTTCAAATTCCCCGAAAAAACCCTTGACAATAGTTTATGGTTTGTCTATAATTCCCGTCCACAAACGATGAGTCGCTTGCGAAAGAGGCTTGGAGAGACTTCGAGTTGAAGACTTTTAACCGTTTGAGATCATTGAAAACTAAGC
>DAOWOG010000305.1 GCA_030642185.1 Helicobacteraceae bacterium
ACCGAAATACTCAAGGTATTCGTGCAGGTAGTCTGGCGCACTGGATCGGGAGATTGACATTAGCCGGCCCATCAAAGAACTGATCGTTGAAGTCATTCTGGACGACTATGGAAACCTCTACAACGAAATGGCTGCCATGACGCTCGATGATTCAGATTATCAGCGCCTGCTCAGTGCTATTGCTATCGGCGACCGGCGTTTCCACTCTGCCTGCAAACGGGCACATATCAGTGAAGCCAAAGGGCTTAAAGCCATTGAGTTTTTTCGTCTTAACGGGATGATAAGAATGGAGTATTCACGCGAAGCCCCTCCGCAGAAAATGTATCCGAAACAGCGTCTCAAGCGTGAAGTTGCCCGTCATCGCATCTCACATAAAATGCGTTTCAACTCACCTTTTTTACGCTTTTGGTTCTACTTTATTGCGCCCATGCACAGAAGTATTGTAAAGGGTAATTTTGATTCTGTTTTAGAACGTTTTCAGGAGCGTCATCACAGTTTTACCGGATTTATCTTCGAGGAGCTTTCCATACTGCTGCTTCAGAGAAAATTCTCTGAGGACCCGCTTGTCAGTACCGGAAGCTACTGGGACAGACAGGTTGAGCTCGATATCCTCGCCAAAACAGAAAGTGGCAGTATCATTGTCGGAGAGTGTAAATGGACCAATACAAAGATCAATAAAAGCGAACTGACAAAACTGCAGGAAAAATGCAAAACTGTCACCCTTGAACCGGATATTATAGTTCTGTTTGCCAAAAGAGGTTTTTCCAATGAGCTGCAGCGCATGCAAAATAGCCGACTGCAGCTTTTTAGTGCAGAAGATTTTTCAGACTTGTTAACCTAAAAACGTAACGGATCGTTTCCTTGCGGCGTATTAATGGTTACCGGTATCCATTTGTGGATGATACGCTGCACAGTACCGTTGTTTTGCCATTTTTGCAGAATGCCATCCACTTTCTTTTTAAACGCTATATTTTTACGGTCAAATCCCCATGCAAGATTTTCATCTGTATAGGGCACATACCAGCCCACAAGATCCTCAAGCGAGTGTGTCGCCGTATAGTACCAGATCGAAGGAGAGTCATGAAAAAAATAATCAACCTCTCCATTCAAGACAGCAACGATTCCATGCTCCAGTTTTGTAAAACCTTTTTGTTCAGCCAAAGGAAAAGCTTCCTTTACAAATTTCTCACCGGTCGTAAAGTCAGAAAAACCTATTTTCATCCCCTTGCCTTTTGTAAAGGGGTTGGGTGTATTGACCCCCAGTCGCATTACGGCCATCTGGGAAACTTTCATATAGGGTTCTGAAAAGAGCACATATTTTTCACGATCTTTTGTGATGGAGCTGCCGGCCATCACAATATCAACAACCTTGGTTTCCAAAGCCTGTGGAAGCTGTGTCCATGGCAGCACAATAATTTGGATCGGTCTGCCTAACTCTTTAGCCAGGGCATGGGCAAAATCAACTTCAATCCCCTGAAGTTTTCCTTTGAATTTAAATGCCAGCGGCGGATAATGCACTGCCATACCTACTTTGAGGGGATCAGGCAGTACTTTTGGCTTCGTCACCTTTTTTGGTTTTGATACACCCTCACTTTTTGGCTCCGCTTTAGGTACGCTTTCAGTTTTTGGTGTGCTGTCACGTTCAGAACGGGCTTTCTGTTCACTTTCGGTCTGCGGTTTCGATTCAGACACCTGTTTAACACTGGTCTGTGTTACACTTTCAACTTTTGGCTGGGGTTCAATCTCGCTGCACCCGGCCATCAAAAGCATTAGAAACATTATCATCAAGGTATTAAAAATACGATACATATCTTATCCTTCTAAACTCTCATATGAGAGACTAAGCATAGCAAAAAAAGTTGTCTAAAAAATAAAACACGTATTTCTCAGTAACAAAATTCACTGTGATATCTGCTCTGTAATCAGCTGATACTGTGATGGCCTTCTATCTTTAAAAAGGGCCCAATAGTCACGCTGTTTGCTGTTGTCTTGCAGATCATAGGATGCTGTAATGATCATCTCATCTTCTCTGGATGCTTCAGCTATTTTTTTCCCGGTATAATCGGTCATAAATGATGAACCGTAAAAGCTCAATGTACAACTCTCACCGGCCTCTTCACCGATACGATTTGCTGCAATGACCGGAACTGTGTTTGCTGCAGCATGACCCATCTGCACCCGCTGCCAGTGATCTTTGGAGTCAACATGGATTTCAGGCTCGTTTCCAATTGCCGTCGGGTAAAAGATAAGCTCTGAGCCCAGCAGTGCCAACACACGGGCCGTTTCTGGAAACCACTGATCCCAGCAGATACCAACCCCTATTTTTGCATAGGCAGTCTCCCACACCTGAAAACCGGTATCACCCGGCTCAAAGTAGAATTTCTCTTCATAACCGGGACCATCGGGAATATGACTTTTACGGTAGTTTTGCATCACTGTACCATCCGCATCGATCACGACCAGAGAATTATAATAGTAATCCCCGCTCTTTTCAAAATAACTGATAGGCAGTACCACTTCTAACGCTTTAGCCAGCACCGAAAAGCGCTTAATGATCGGATTATTTTCACGTTCCGCAGCCCATAAGAAGTATTGTTTATCCATGTCTTTACAAAAATAGAGCCCCTCAAACAGTTCCGGAAGCAAGATAATCTGTGCACCCTGCGCAGCAGCTTCGCGTACCATCGCCTCCGCCTTGTCAAGGTTCGCCGCCTTATCTTCACCCATCTTCATCTGTATCGCACTGACGCTGACCATCGATACTCCTTTCACCTTATATCGGTGTCATTACAGTGTCTTGGAATCCAACAAAATCGTGACCGGGCCGTCATTCTCGATGTGTACATCCATATACGCCCCAAATTCACCATGCCGCACCAGGATCTGTTCTAATGCCTTATCTATAAAGTAACGATATAAGCGTTCAGCCTCTTGCGGTAATGCCGCCGTATCAAACGAAGGCCGCCGCCCTTTTTTGATGGAAGCTCCAAGTGTAAACTGTGACACGAC
>DAOWOG010000225.1 GCA_030642185.1 Helicobacteraceae bacterium
ATACTGCATTTTCACCTGAAGTTCATTCAGATACTCATTCAGACGTCTCTGCTGACGGACCGTTGCCGTGACGGTTACCAAACCGGCATTTTTATTGATAATAGGTGCTTCTGACTGATAGTAGTCCTCCGGTCGGTTCAGAACACGTTGGAGTTCAAGGTCAAGTTCTTCCCAGAATTTTACTTCATCAGTGGATTGGATTTTGATACCGGATGTGGTTGTTGCTCCGGAACCGCCGCCTGCAACGCCACCGCCACCGCCACCTGCAGCAGTACCGCCTGCTGCACCGGCGGTGCCGGCACCGCCAAGTCCACCGGCGGTAGAACCTTGCTGTGAACTGCTCAGCATAATGTCTGTACTGCCGACACTTTTGCGTGAAGTGATAATATAATCGATGTTATAGGTTTTTGTTTCTAAAAATGAGACTCTCAGTATATTGTTCTCAAGTGAATAGTTCAGGTTGTTCTCGATCAGTAAAATATCAAAAACCTCATTGATCGTCAGGTTCTTTAAGGCTGTTCTATGAAGTTTTTTCTTCATCTTGTTCTCGGCCTCTGGATCACTGATAATGATACTGAGTTCGCACTCCTCGCTTAACTGTTCGACAAACTCAATAATCGATGTCCCTTTTGCCGAATTGATCGTAAAGAGTTCATATGTACAATCAGCCTGTAGCGTTGAAGCAAGTGCTAATGAGGTGGCAAATAAAAGCACTCGTTTGTTGAAGTGTTTCACTGGATTCATTAAATTCATCATCTCATTTTTCCTATTTGGTTTGAATTTTAATTTTGGAATTGTTGGTTGCAATAAAAAGTTTCAACTCTTTTTTCTTACTTTTCAAAAGCACCGAAGCCGCATCAATTTTTTTGATTTGATAACCGTATACTTTATCATTAACAGCATACCATTTGCCATCGATCAATACACGGGTCTTATTAATGACTGTCTGAAGATGCAGAGGTTTGCGTCCTTCCGGTTCATCTACAGTATCCATTGGTTCAGAAGCTTCTGCATAAGTGACAACTTTAGAGGGTTCAGCACTGCTTTTTTGCTTTTCGTCCTCAGGTTTTTTATCCTTCATACGATTGATGCGCAGTTGTGTTAAAAATGGGTTTTTAAGCATGGAAGTTGCATGCGCACTCAGTCCGACACGATTTGGTTTGATTGCCTCAACCTGTTCATCAACCCATTTCAGTTTCAGGTTTTGACCGGGTGTATTCGCATACATTATTGCAGAAAATACTGCTAAGATGAGTAAGCGTTTCATTAGTGTGTAATCCCCCATACAGATGAGCTAATATTCACATCAAGTATTTTAGATGCGGTAATATTAAAATCATGAATATCAACTACAAGCGAACTTTTTTCCATTGAGTTGATAAATTGAATGATCTTGTTGAACTTTCCGCTTGCAGCAACTTGTATATCAAGTACATGACCAAATCTATTGGTATCGTTCGACTTGGCATTGGAGAGCATCTTAAGTTTAACATTATACTTTCTTGCATTTTCAGAAATGGAGTCGATATATTTACCCCATGCAACCTCATTATAGTAGAGTTCTGGAATTTTTGAAATTTTGAATTCGATGTAATCATTGTCATCTTTGACCTGAACAGTCTGTTTATCGATGTCGACAATTTGATTTTCAATGGCTGAAATTTGACTTTCAGGATGAAGTCTGAGATAACCCTGATCTGCATTGAGCTTTTGTTGGATCATCTGACTCTGTGCTTTGATTTTCTGGTAATCCTGTTCAGAACTTTCCCAAAACAGAAGATAAGAAAATGTAAAGAACCCCGCAATAATCATGACATAAATCAGTTGCGCGTCACGTTCATTTTTTTCTGCAAATGATTTATCGATTGCGTAAAGGTATTTTTCAATATTTAAATTCATTTCAGCACCACCTTCAAATCACCTCTGTAATGTTTTGACTCTTCATCCAAAAAGATTTTTTCTATATTATAGGAGAAATCTTTGGAACGATTTTTTGTCATATATGCAATTAGATCCGTGATCTGCTTGTCTTTGGGAGCCATGACCCGCATTGTCATTATTTTGCTGGTATTGTTCTCCGTATAGGAGACATTTGAAAGTTCTACTTTAAAACGGTTTAAGTCTTTTGTCAATGCAGTAAGAATTTTTCCCTTCATCGGATAATGCACTTTAATGTCACGGATTTTGATAAGGGTGGCTTTCTTCTCGTTAAAAGCATCTATTTCCATTTTGAAGTGTGCTTCTGCTTCAGCTTTGTTGGCAAGTTTCAGATCAATGAGCTTTTTCCGTGTAACTTTGGTATTGTGAACCTGAATATATTCCTGTTCCATCAGCTGTTTATGCAGTGACTCTCCATAAGAAAGTGTCCAGTAGGTAGCCGGGTATGCAAATGCCGCCATTAATGACACAAGGGTGACAGCAATGACTTTTCCACTGTGGCGCTGTAAAAAAGGAGGCGGACGATGATAGAGTGTAAAGTTGACATCGTAACGCAGATCCTGTTGTGTCTGCGTGTACAGATGCATCAACTGCTGAATCTGATCAACATACCTGTCACCGGTTTCATAACCGTAGTCAAAATCAAACGCTAACGACTCAAGACTAAGATAAGTTTGACAATACTCATCGAGACCGATAATACTTCCAACCTGCGAACCGATATAGACAGATTCTATTTTTTCAATCTCATAGGCACGCTTCGCATAAGTCAAGACATCATTGATGTGCAAAAAGAGTTCGCCGAACAGTTTGATCAGATACTTTTGATGCTCGCTGTTATGAGTGGAAAGCCCTTCATTGGCAAGAAACTGTATAAACAGGTCTTTCTCAATCTGTTCACCCAAAAGCTCGCAAAAACGTTCATGCATCTCTTCAAATGAGTATTTCAATGCCTTGGTATAGATAAATTCCTGCTGGTCATAAATCGTCAAAAACGCGTCATTATCCTGAAAATAGATAAAACAGTTTGTGCCGCGATTTAAGATGACTTCATTGGTATAAAGCCCTTTGAGCAATAATGGTACAGGGACGATGCGATCAATATACTTGAGATTGGAAACCGGCTTTGCAAACGTATCGTCCAAGGTTTCGGGGTCAACAACAAAGACATGAAACTGTCTCTCTTGTTCCTCAGTGTCAGTGAGTTCAAAATAATCGATGTTGTACTTGACCGCCATATCCAGGGCCAACTCTTCATATACTTTGGTCTCAATGACAAATTGTATATCTTCATCCGGAATATTTTTACTGACACCGATCAACGCAGTAATGAAACTGCCGGTATCAAGATAAGATATCCTGTATTGCTCTTTTATGTATTGCGGATTGCCTTCAAATCTTATCTCATTTGACGTCCCGACATAATTGGAGCCGTTATAAGGGTTGATTGAGAGAACTGTCGCGAAGGAGTGTTGATTTGTTTTACTCATTGCACCTAATCCTAAACTCTATAGATAGAGTGTCTTTTAAACGTAGTCTTGCTTGATTGTAACGGAATCAAACTTAAAGTTTTTCTTATTATAGGGTGAAATGCCGCAATAGGGGATAATGAACAGTTAACGATCAATCAACTCATTCAAATTTCGAGAAGTCCCGGATATAAATCTTATACGTATTAAATAACATTTATTTATATTACAAAGCTGGAAGAAGATAAATGGCAAGTAAGATGATATCAGGAAATATATCCTAAATCATCCAGCGTCTTTTTATCACTTGTCCAGTTCGGTTTGACAG
>DAOWOG010000272.1 GCA_030642185.1 Helicobacteraceae bacterium
CAGAGTGCACCGATGAGTTTTATCATCGAGACGATTTTAGTGATATTTTTAGTGATTGCCATCGCGATCGTTGCAGTCAAACGAGCAAAAAATGCAAAGGATGATGTGTGATTACACTCAAAGAAGCATTAGAACTTTCTCCGCAGGAGCTGGATTCGTTCAGAGATGATCTGAAAGCAAAGATTGAAGCAAACAGTGAGCTGAATGCCTATATTGATGTAAATGTTGTTGCCGAGGGGATCCCGATCGCCATCAAAGACAACATCCAGGTTAAGGATTGGTCGGTGACCTCCGGTTCTAAAATTCTTCAGGGTTACATTGCTCCGTATAATGCCACCGTCATTACCAAACTTCTTGAAGCCGGCTTGACACCGTTTGGTCGTACAAATATGGATGAGTTTGCCATGGGATCAACGACGGAGAGCAGTTTTTATGGCAAGACGCAGAATCCGCATAACCCCGGTCGTGTACCGGGCGGAAGTTCAGGCGGCTCAGCAGCAGCAGTCGGTGCCGGCCTGGCCATTGCGGCACTGGGCTCTGATACAGGCGGATCGATCCGTCAACCGGCAGCATTCTGCGGTATTGTCGGGATGAAACCGACGTACGGACGTGTCAGCCGTTATGGTCTGGGTGCATATGCCTCATCGCTTGATCAGATCGGCCCGATGACGCAAAATGTTGAAGATGCAGCGATTTTGTATGACATTATCAGCGGACATGATCCGAAAGACTCTACCAGTGTCGACATGGGCAGTTCCAAAGTCAGTGACAAACTTGATCCTGAACGAAAATTGACGATTGCCGTCCTTCCGGAGTATGTCAAAGATGCTTCCGAAGATGTACGCAAAGCGTACGATAAAGCGATAGAAGCACTTAAGCGTGCAGGGCACACCATCGTCGAAAAAAGCCTGATGGATGCCAAGTATGATATCTCGGCATATTACATTACGGCAACGGCAGAAGCGACAACCAACCTAGCGCGTTATGACGGTATCCGCTACGGAAACCGCAAAGAGGGTGAAAATCTCAAAGATCTCTTTATAGAAACGCGTTCCGAGGGTTTCGGTGATGAAGTCAAACGCCGTATTCTTCTAGGAAACTTTGTCCTTTCATCCGGCTATTATGATGCCTATTACGTCAAAGCACAAAAAGTACGCCATCTGATCAAAGAGGAGTATGATAAACTCTTCGCGGAAGTCGATCTGATCTTAAGCCCGGTTGCACCGCGTACAGCCTATGAATTCGGTGCACTTGAAGATCCGCTCGAAATGTACCTGAGTGATATCTATACCATTTCGGTCAATCTTGCGGGATTACCGGCAATTTCACTTCCGGTAGATACCGCAAGCGACGGCATGCCGGTCGGACTGCAGCTTATCGCAAAAGCATTTGATGAACAGACCTTGTTTGATGGCGCATTGAGCCTTGAAACCCAACTGAAATCATAGATAAAGGAGATTCATGAAAATTCGTAAACGTGCCCTGACATTTGAAGATGTCCTTTTAGTACCCCGTCATTCTGAAGTTTTGCCTAAAGAGGTGGAACTCAAAACAAAGCTGACCCGTAAGATTATGCTGAATATTCCGATGGTCTCAGCTGCGATGGATACGGTGACCGAGTATCGTGCAGCAATCGCTATGGCCCGTCTTGGCGGGATCGGTATTATCCATAAAAACATGGATATCAAGGCCCAGGTCAAACAGATTACCAAAGTAAAAAAATCGGAATCAGGCATTATTATTGATCCGATCTATGTCTATCCGGATGCAACACTTGCCGAAGCGGAAGACTTGATGCAGGAGTATAAAATTTCCGGTGTCCCGGTTGTTGATCTGCATAATAAACTGCTTGGGATTTTGACGAACCGTGATATGCGTTTTGAAAAAGATTTAACCAAGCTGGCGGAGGAAGTGATGACCAAGATGCCGCTGATTACAGCGGACAAGTCAATTTCCCTGGATGAAGCAGCCGATATTATGCATCAGCACAAGATTGAAAAACTGCCTATCATCGATGAAGATGATGAACTGCAGGGATTGATCACGATCAAAGATATTAGAAAGCGTATCGAATACCCTTCATCCAATAAAGATGAATTTGGCCGTCTGCGTGTCGGCGCTGCGATCGGTGTCGGTCAGATGGATCGTGCCAAAGCACTGGTTGAAGCGGGTGTCGATGTACTGGTACTCGATTCTGCTCACGGACACTCCAAAGGAATTCTTGACACGGTCAAAGCAATCAAGAAAAAGCTGGATGTTGAGATTATCGCCGGAAATGTTGCTACCGGTGAAGCGGTTAAAGCACTTGTGGAAGCGGGAGCAGATGCCGTTAAAGTCGGTATCGGACCGGGATCGATCTGTACGACACGTATTGTAGCGGGTGTGGGTGTTCCGCAGATCTCTGCCATTGACGAGTGTTCAGAAGTCGGCCGCAGACTCGGTGTGCCTATCGTAGCTGACGGCGGTATTAAATACTCAGGTGATATTGCAAAAGCGCTTGCGGTAGGGGCCAGTTCGATTATGGTCGGCTCACTGCTCGCCGGTACGGAAGAATCACCCGGTGATATGATCAGCTATCAGGGCCGTCAATACAAGTCCTATCGCGGAATGGGTTCTATCGGAGCGATGACCAAGGGCAGCACCGACCGTTATTTCCAGGAAGGTACCGCTGCAGATAAGCTGGTGCCTGAAGGGATCGAAGGGCGTGTGCCTTTTCGCGGATCAATTGCAGGGATAATTCATCAGATGATGGGTGGTCTGCGTTCATCCATGGGTTACTGTGGTTCAGAAAACATCGAAATGTTCTGGGATAAAGCAGAATTTGTTGAAATTACGAGTGCAGGGCTGAAAGAGTCACATGTACATGATGTTATCATTACAGAAGAAGCACCGAATTATCATATCTGATTAGAGGAAAACGGGCAGTGCAGAACGTGAAGCGCAAGGCAGATGAGATAAAATACGCAGGCTTTTGGGTGCGTTTTTTGGCTTCATTGATCGATACCGTGGTATTGGCACTCCCGTTGGGTATGATCGTTTATCTGTTCAGCGGCGGTGAGTGGCTGGACTTTTCACAGATGCAGCGCAGTATGGAATTCGCACAAAACGGCGAAGCCCTGAATGCGCTTCAAAGCTCGCAGTCAACACAGATGAAATATGAAATACTCTTTGAGGTATTGATGGCAGCGGTGATCATTCTTTTCTGGAAACGCTGGGCCGGAGCAACACCGGGTAAGAAAATGCTGGGTATTCATGTGGTTGATTTTAAAACACATCATC
>DAOWOG010000193.1 GCA_030642185.1 Helicobacteraceae bacterium
CTGGTGTGCCTCTCCCCGGAAGAAGAGAGAAAGGTCTTCAAAGTCATCAAAATCAACGCTGACTTCAACGCCATAGGGTGAAGTCTTTTCCATTGCCTCCGACAAAGACTCCTCTGTCAGTTCTTCATAATTTGCACTGTTCAGCAGCGGTTGTATCTGACCGATCAATTCAGCTTTTATGTTCTTATATTCAGTGCCGCTATAACGTTCCAGTGTCAAGGTGTCAGCATCAGGATTGAACGGAAGATAGAGCTTTTTCAGGAGAAGAAGATCTTCATGAAACCGTGTATGATAAAATGAGCGCAACAGCGATGAAAACTGCCTGGACTGATCTTTTCCAATCTTCAAGTCTTCAATTATCTGCTCTAAAAGTTCATCATAGGCAACAGGGATAAATCGTTCCAGTATCTGATCGTCGTAAGAAATTTTCATCATTAAATCCTAATTTTTCTGCCATCTATAACCCTAAAGGAGCTATAGTGATCAAATTATACAATTATGATCATATTTATTTGCCATTACAAAACTCAGGGAGATTAATCAACTAATAATAAAATAAATTTTTGTTATAATGCGCCTATCTATTTAAATAATATAAAGTGATTTGTATGCACGAATCTTCAAATGAAAAAAACACAATTGCAATCTTTGGTGCGACCGGATATATTGGTCTCATACTAACACATCATCTTGATATAAAAGACTATCGGCTCAAGTTATTTATTCGCGATAAAACAAGGCTGAACTATCTTAAAGAGTCCCACAAATTTCTTATGTGTGACACACCGATTATCAGAGACAACCTTGCTAAAATTGCCAAAGAACTTGAAGGGATAGATGTTATCTACTACCTTATCCACTCGATGGAAAAAAACATTAAAAGCTTTTCGGATACAGACAATCTTATTGCTTCAATTATTGGTGAAGCTGCGCACAAGGCCAATGTCAAACAGATTATTTATGTCGGCGGGCTGGGCAAACCTGACGAGAAGCATGACCTCTCCAAACATCTTAAAAGCCGTCAGGTCACCGCGACTTATCTCAATCAATTCGGTGTACCGCTGACAGAATTTCGTACCGGTATTGTCACAGGAGAAGGCAGTGCCAGTTTTGAAATGATACGTACCCTGAGTACAAAACTGCCCTTTATCCCGATCATTCCCTTTAACAATGGTGTCTGTCAGATTATTGATATTGACGATCTGATCACTTTTTTGGATGATGCCCTGAATGATCCGGTCTATTTTGACCAGATCATTGAAATAGGGACAACGTATGCCTATAACTATAATGAATTGATTATGATCTTCGCCCGCGTCATCAAAAAGCGCAATCTTAAACTGATCAATCTGCCGATTCTCAACTCCCTCTTTACCGAATCTGTCGTTGCCCGGCTTATCTCCTGGTTTACACGCATACCTTTTCAACTGGCAAAACCCTTAATTGCCGGGATGAAGTCGTTGGCTGTCGTTGACAAGTACCCCATTGAAGCGACTGACCCCGATTCTACCGTGATATGCCGAACATTTGAGAAATCCATTCTCAAAGCTTCTTCTTACCGTGATGAGATCACTTTTGAGGGTTTTTGGAAAATTCCAAAAGATATTCAGTTTTATCTGAAACATAAACGAAGCGGGCCTTCCTTTTCTCAATACACACGCAACGGTCTCTTTTTTTCAACCCTGATTCATAAGGTTCCTTACCATTCAACCGATACGATCTTTGAAAACGCCAAACTGATGGTTCATAAGAGCCAGTTTCAGCACACCCTTTCACAGACAGTGATCCTCACTATCTTAAACACGCTTTTCAAGCGGGAAAAACCTTACAGCACCTCTTCTTCCTTGACACTTTCAGAGGGCTCAACCTGTAAAGAGTGGCGTGTTGCTGCCATGCTGCAGACAGAGGAGCAGGCATTCATCACTCTTTCGAGCCAATTTAAAAATACTGGCTTTTTATGGTTTCAATTTTCCATTACTAAAATGGATAACAAAGATGCCTATGTAATGTTACGCATCTTTTTTGAACCTATCTCAATCAGCGGTCATCTTTACTGGAACCTTGCAAAACGGCTCCATGCCTCCATCTTGAAAAATATGTTTAACGCTATTGCTACACCATCGACTCAATAGGACACCTCTAAAGATATATTTACTGATGAAGCGCCAGTTCTTTTTTCAGGTACTCTCCCGTATAGCTTCCTGTGGTTTCGTGCTCGGCAGACAAAACTTCCGGATTGCCGACAGCGATGATCTTGCCGCCTTTGGCTCCGCCCTCCGGGCCCATATCGATAATGTAGTCTGCATTTTTAATCATATCGAGATTATGCTCGATCACAAGAACACTGTTGCCGAGTTCGACAAAATGGTGCAGAACTCTTGTCAGGCGGTTAACATCATCAAAATGCAGTCCTGTTGTCGGCTCATCAAGAATGTAAAGTGTTTTACCGGTGTCTTTACGGCTAAGTTCTTTGGAGAGTTTGATGCGCTGTGCTTCACCGCCGGAAAGTGTCACTGCATTTTGTCCAAGCGTAATGTATCCCAAACCTACATCATACAGCGTTTGCAGCTTTATCTTGATCTTCGGAATCGCCTCAAAAAACTTCAATGCTTCTTCAACACCCATGGCAAGAACATCAGCAATACTTTTGCCTTTATACTCCACTTCCAGCGACTGGGCATTGTAACGCTTGCCTTTACAGGAGTCACATTTGACCATAATATCCGGAAGAAAGTGCATCTCGATCTTGATCTCACCTTCACCCTGGCATTTCTCACAACGGCCGCCTTTAACATTAAAACTGAAACGCGAAGTGGTATAGCCGCGGATCTGTGCCTCTTTGGTTTTGGCAAAAAGATTTCGGATCTCATCCATCACACCGGTATAAGTTGCCGGATTGGAACGAGGCGTACGTCCAATCGGGCTTTGATCAAGATAGATCACTTTGTCCAGACGCTCCAGGCCATTAATCTCCACACCGGCGATCTTATTAACTTTTCGGGCATGATTTAACAGTTCTCTTGCCGTTGGAAGCAGCGTCTGCAAAATCAGCGAACTTTTTCCGCTTCCGCTTACACCGGTCACACAGACAAAATTGTGCAGAGGGATCTCAACGCTCAACTTTTCTATATTGTTAATCGTAACATTGTTGATTTCCAGCCACTCATCCTGCTGCCTGCGATAAAAGTACTCTATCTTTTTACGCCCGCTCATATAATCTGCCGTCAGGGTTTTTGCACGCTTAAGCTCCTTCATCGTACCTGCAAATACAACCTCTCCGCCAAACTGTCCGGCACCCGGACCGATATCGATGATATAATCGGCATTTTCGATCGTCTCTTTATCGTGTTCGACGACGATGACCGTATTGCCTTTTTCCTGCAGTGATCGCAGCGTTCGGATCAATTTCAATGTATCACGTTCATGCAGACCGATGCTCGGCTCATCAAGCACATACATCACTCCCGTCAGACCGCTTCCGATCTGCGAAGCAATACGGATACGCTGCGCCTCGCCGCCGCTGATAGATCGGGCATCGCGATCGAGTGTTATATAACCCAGTCCCACATCATAAAGAAAAAAGAGACGCTCTTTGATTTCATTCAGAATAGGCTGTGCGATCTGGCTGTCCTGATCACTCAGGAACTCAAAAGTATTCTTATCCGCAAACCAGTGATAACTCTGTTCAATAGGCAGTGAGATCAGTCCTGAAATCTTTTTTCCCGCGACATCAACAGCAAGGCTTTCACGTTTCAAACGGTATGATCCGCAAACATTACATGGCTTTTCACTCATATAGTCCGCAAGGTCTTTTTCATCTTTGAACATATCATAAGCGATACGGATAATCCCAGGCCATACCCGTTTCAGCGGATGATTTTTCCAGGTAAACTCAGCCTCTTCGACACTGCCGTGTAAAATCGCCTTTTTCTGATGCTCTTCAAGTTCACCGAACGGTACGGTAATATCAATACCGGCTGTATGGCAAAAGCCTTTTAAAAAAGTAAAATAGTACCCCTTGTTAAAACCGTAAAGGATCTTGACACCTCCCTTTTCAATAGGAAGATGTTGATCAATAATCTTATTCGTATCGAGTGCATAACGGATTCCGAGACCGTCACACTCCGGACAAGCCCCTTTGGGAGAATTGAATGAAAACGAAAGCGGCTCAAGCGGCTCAAAACTCACCTTAC
>DAOWOG010000134.1 GCA_030642185.1 Helicobacteraceae bacterium
GGATGAAAAGAGTCTGTCTCCAATGACTGCGCCGCTTCGGCAGGGTTCATTTTTTCAACCATTTTGAAGCGCGTTTCGTTATACATATACTCTTTGACAGGGATTTTGGGTCCTTTGTAATCCAGTTTCATTGGATTTTCTCCCGAACGTTCAAGCTCAGGGCTGTATCTGAACGTCGGCCATAAACCGCACTCAACCGCCAATTTTTGCTGGCTCATACCATGTTTGAGATCATAGCCATGGGCGATACAGTGCGAATAGGCAATGATAAGTGACGGCCCGTCATATTTTTCCGCTTCTATAAATGCTTTTACTGTCTGTGTATCATTTGCACCCATAGCCACACGGGCCACATAAACATTACCGTAGGCGAGGGCCATCATTGCAAGATCTTTTGGCAACTGTGCTTTTCCGCCGGATGCAAATTTGGCAACAGCACCGGTAGGTGTTGCTTTTGATTGTTGACCGCCTGTATTGGAGTAGACCTGGGTGTCAAGCACCAAAATATTGACATTTTTGCCACTGGCCAGAACGTGGTCAAGCCCGCCATAGCCAATGTCGTATGCCCAGCCGTCTCCGCCGATGATCCAGACTGACTTTTTTACCAGATAATCTGCCAGGGCTAAAAGGTTTTTGGCATCATCACTTTGGATAGTGTTCAATTGTTCCTTAAGCTGTTCAACACGTTCACGCTGTTCAAAAATATCGGCCTCCTCATGCTGATCGGCATTGAGGATAGCTTCTGAGAGTTCAGGGTCAATGTGATCACTAAGTTTTTGAAGCAGCTCTTTTGCCTGCACTTCATGTTTATCCATCGTCAGCCTGAAGCCAAGGCCAAACTCGGCATTGTCTTCAAAAAGCGAATTTGACCATGCCGGTCCGCGTCCTTCATGGTTTTTTGCCCAGGGTGTTGTCGGCAGATTGCCTCCATATATCGATGAGCATCCCGTTGCATTGGCAACGATCATACGGTCACCAAAAAGCTGGGTTGCCAGTTTGATGTAAGGCGTCTCACCGCATCCCGGACAGGCACCGGAAAATTCAAAAAGAGGCTGCAGTAACTGGCTCTCTTTTACTTTGGCGTGATCAAGTTTTGAACGGTCATATTCCGGTAATGCAAGGAAATAGTCCCAGTTTTTAATCCCCTCTTCAAGCAGCGGAAGTTTTGGTGTCATATTGATCGCTTTTAATTCCGGATGGGTTTTGTTCCTGCCGGGACAGACCTCTACACACAAAGAGCAGCCGGTACAATCTTCTACAGCGACCTGAATAGTAAAATGCTCACTCTCATCAAAACCTTTTCCTTTTGCTTTTATACTTTTGAAAAGATCGGATGCGTCAACAAGCTCACTCTCCTGCACTGCCTTGGAACGAATAACGGCATGAGGACAGACCAGCACACATTTGTTGCACTGGATACACGCTTCAGGATCCCAGACAGGTACATCCTGTGCAATATTTCGTTTTTCATACTGCGTTGTGCCGCTTGGCCAGGTACCATCTGCCGGGATACTGCTGACAGGCAACTCATCACCTCTACCTTCAATAAGATGTGCAGTAACATTGGCTACAAATTCACTCACTTTTCCTTTTACAGAACGCTCCAACAGCAGTGTACTCTCTACTGTTTTTGGGATAGCGACTTCATAAAGATGATCAAGTGCGTTATCGACCGCAGAAAAGTTCAACTGTACGATCTCATCACTTTTCCTGCCATAGGTTTTTTGGATGGATGCTTTAATATGCCTGATTGCTTCATCGTGAGGCAATACACCTGAGATCGCAAAGAAACAAGTCTGCATGATTGTATTGATACGTCGACCCATCTTGCTATCTTTGGCCACTTTATAGGCATCTATTACATAAAATCGGATCTCTTTTTCAATGATCTCTTCCTGTATCACACGGGGCATTCGTTTCCAGACATGCACTTTGTCAAAAGGTGAGTTCAGTAAAAACACCGCGCCTTTTTTTGCATGTTGCAAGATGTCAAACTTCTCCATAAAGACGCTTTGATGACAGGCTAGAAAGTCAGCCTTTTCGATCAGATAAGTTGAGTGTATAGGCACAGGACCAAAACGAAGATGTGAGATAGTCATGGAACCTGATTTTTTCGAGTCATAAACAAAATAACCCTGAGCATAATTGTTCGTCTGTGTTCCGATTATCTTAATGGTATTTTTATTAGCTCCAACCGTTCCGTCCGAGCCCAGTCCAAAGAAAATAGCCTGAAAGATCTTTTCATCAGGCAGGACAAAACTACTGTCCCACTCTAATGAAGTTCGGGTTACATCATCATGGATACCGATCGTAAAATGTGTTTTTGGTCTCTCTTTTTTAAGCTCATCAAAAACAGCTTTGATCATAGCCGGTGTGAATTCTTTGGAGGAGAGACCATAGCGACCGCCTATAAGATAAGGGACCTCAATACTGAGCAGGCCCTCTTCTTTTGCTTCATTGAGAGCACTGACAACATCAAGATAGAGCGGTTCTCCTAATGATCCCGGCTCTTTTGTACGATCTAAAACGGCAATAGACCTGGTTGTTTCAGGCAGGACATTAATAAAATGTTTTATAGAAAACGGCCGGTAGAGTCTTACTTTGATAACGCCTGTTTTTGCGCCCAGAGTATTCAGATGTTTGACACTCTCTTGAACCGCTTCTGCCCCTGAACCCATGATGATGATAATACGCTCTGCATCTTCAGCACCGACATAATCAAAAAGATGGTAACTCCTTCCCGTCAGTGTGGCAAACTTATTCATCATCTCCTGAACTAAAGTCGGGGTTTTGTCGTAAAAGCCGTTGACACTTTCGCGACCCTGAAAATAGACATCAGGGTTTTGCGATGTACCACGGATAAACGGATTGTCCGGTGTTAAAGCACGTTCTCTGTGAGCTTTGACAAGATCATCGTCAATCATAGCCTTCATCGTTGCTTCATCGATCAGTTCAATTTTGTTGACTTCATGCGATGTTCGAAAGCCGTCAAAAAAGTGTAAAAAAGGTATGCGCGACTTGAGTGTTGCCGCTTGAGCGATCAGGGCAAAGTCATGTGCTTCCTGGACAGAATTTGAAGCCAGCATTGCAAAACCGGTTTGTCTCACGGACATCACATCGGTGTGATCGCCAAAGATAGAGAGAGCTTGTGCAGCAAGCGAACGTGCAGCAACATGAAAAACTGTCGGGGTAAGCTCACCGGCGATTTTGTTCATATTCGGGATCATTAGCAGCAGACCCTGTGAAGCCGTAAAAGTTGTCGTTAATGCACCGCTTTGAAGGGCACCGTGTACCGTACCGCTGGCACCGCCTTCGCTTTGCATCTCCATGACATCGGGCACGGTTCCAAATATATTTTTTTCTCCGTGCATGGCATAGATATCACTCAATTCACCCATCGGCGAAGCCGGCGTAATCGGGTAGATCGCGATAATTTCATTGAGCTTATAAGCTACACGTGCAACGGCTTCGTTCCCATCAATGGTTAGTGTGACTTTTTTATTCATCGGTTGTTCTCCCTTTCAGTCTGGACTTTTAGAAGTACCCTTAATTACCTTTTAAATTTGGAATCTTCATGACGTTTTTTACGCTTCATTTGCAGACGATCACGTATATTCTTGATTTTACTTATCTCCTTATCTTCCATGTTTACCTGAGTATGTGCGATATCTTTACCCATATCAATTTTAAGCATATCAGATTTTTTCATCGCCAGAATCTGTGAAGAGAACACACTGCGATGTCCGGTCATTAAAAAACTGATCACCACCGAAATAGCGGCATAGTGGGCAACTTCCAGGCCAAACAGCTCCATGGCCATAATGGTTGCGGCAATCGGTGAATTGGTGGTTCCGGCAAGCACACTGATAAAACCGAGTGCAGCAAAAAAAGCGATATGATCACCCATCAGTGTACCAAACCAATGACCGCTGGTTGCTCCAATGTAAAAAATGGGTGTGACAATACCGCCGCTGCCGCCGACACCCAGGGTAATAGAGGTAAAGACCGTTTTAATTATAAAGCTGTACCAGGGAATATTTTCGGAAAAATAGGGATCAGGATGGAGTGAGTTTTCGATCGTTTCAAGTCCCAAGCCAAAATACTGATCGCCTACGATGAATGATGCTCCGACTAAAACAACTCCGCCGCCAAATGCTTTAATATAGATATTGAAAGGGATCTTTGCAATGGTACGGGCGATGCGTTTTAGCATTGTGATCGTAATGTCAGATACCAGACCAAAAAACAGCCCAGCTAAAACAACCTGTAGAATCAGGGGAATATCCAGTGCCACATGCTGGTGAAAACGTATGTCAAAATAGGTATATTCAATCCCCAGATATTGGGCCGTTGAAAATGCGGCAAACCCGGCAATAAAAGAGGGGAGTAAAACGTCATAGCGGATCAGCCCGATAACCAATACTTCAACACCAAAGATGGCACCTGCGATCGGCGTACCGAAAACCGATGCAAACCCGGCACCGATACCGCAGATGACTAATTTTTTGCGATCTTCCTTGCTAAAACGAAAAAAGTCCGAAACCATGGATGCCATACCGGCACCTATCTGTGCACCGGGGCCTTCTTTGCCGACTGAACCTCCGGCAAACACTGTCAATACGGTAGCAAACAGTTTGACCGGAATAACGGCGATCTCTATCTTACCGCTCTTTTTGTGTACGGCTTCAATGACTTTTTCTGTACCATGCCCCTCGGCATCAGGTGCAAGTTTTTTTACCACCCAAACGGTTAAAAGCAGGGCAAAGGGCAGCAGATAGTAGTAATTGAAGGGTAAAAGTATCTGACTCTGCTCTGAAAGCTGCAGAATTTTCAAAAAAAGAGTTACACTTGCACCGATTATGATACCGATGATAGAGGAGAGTATCAACCATTTGGCAACACTGATAAAAATACTGACTTGCTCAATCGTATGTCTTTTCATATTTTCTTTTTGAGGCGTTATTTAGAGGTGTCTTATACTGTATTGTAACGCTATTTTGATTAAAAAAGAGTTGTCTCAAGAGATATAAATAGTACTAACTACTACAGCTCTTCATTAAGAATAAAGTCCTATCTATGGATTAAAAGTCATAAAACCACTGAATGCTATTTTTTGTCCGAGACAAATTTTTCCAA
>DAOWOG010000032.1 GCA_030642185.1 Helicobacteraceae bacterium
CAAAAAAAGGCAAATAAGCGATGGCAACTATTATTGATATACCTGAAGAAAAAGCGATCACGGTAAAGAACCTTGATTTTACCTATGCCGGTGCTGACGAGCCAAGCCTGAAAAACATCAGTATGCCGCTTGCAAAAAATTCAATTACTGCACTCATCGGACCGTCCGGCTGCGGTAAAACCACCCTCCTTCGGGCCTTTAACCGTATGCATGATCTCTATCCAGGGCACTCTTATGATAATGGTCAGATTATGTTTGAGGACCGTAATATCCTCGAACCGAAAGAGGATCTGATCAACCTGCGAATCAAGATCGGGATGATCTTTCAAAAACCGACCGCTTTTCCGATGAGCATTTACGACAATGTCGCTTACGGTATGCGTTTAAAGGGCATTAAAAATAGGAGTGAGCTCAATGATCGTGTCGAAAAAGCGATTCAGGACGCTGCACTGTGGAAAGAGGTGGGTGAGCGTCTCAAACATGATGCCAACGGTCTATCAGGCGGACAGCAGCAGCGTCTTTGTATTGCCCGTGCTATTGCGGTAGAACCTGAAGTCCTTCTGTTTGATGAACCAACCTCTGCACTCGATCCTATCTCGACGCAGGGGATTGAAAAACTGATCATCGAACTTAAAGAGAAGGTCTCTATCATCATCGTCACGCACAATATGCAGCAGGCTGCCCGTGTCAGTGACTATACCGGTTTTATGTATTTAGGAGAGCTGATAGAGTTAAATAAGACCGAAGAGATGTTTGTCACACCGGCAGAAAAATTGACATCTGAATATATTACCGGTAAATTCGGCTGATCAGCGGCTTACCTTGTCACTGTCGATTTCGATGACAGTATGCACATTGCCCCGCGGATTGAAATCGGCTGTAACCTTCATATATTTCGGCTGTAATTTACGCTCAAGCACATCATAAATCTCATTTGCGCTGTTCTCATGCGAGACATGACGGTCACGAAAACTGTTGATATAGAGTTTGATCGCTTTGAGTTCTACCACCCATTTATCCGGTGTATATTCCAGATGAATTGTTGCATAATCAGGGTAACCGCTGCGCGGACAAAGGCAGCTGAACTCGGGGAGTGTCATCTTGATCAGATAGTTGCGTTCATGTTCATTCGGCCAAATTTCCAGATCTTTTTCAACGTCAAAATCTAACACAATCTTCTCACCGTATTTCATCATTTTCCTTTTTCAAAACCTCTTCAAGAGATTCAATTCTGCCAAGATAATTTCCCTGTACAGCATCAATACCGATCTCTCTTGCAAGATTTTGACCCTCTTCATCCTCAATCATCTTGACCCATGTCCTGACACCCAGAAATTTGGCACTTTCACTTAAACCCTTTAATATACCCCTATAGCCTCTCTCTTTAATCTCTTTTCCGAAAGAGGCATCAAAACGAACCATATCCACATTCAACTCTTTGAGATAGAGCATTGTTGTATGAAAGGCACCCAAACGATCAAGTGTGATCTGTATCCCTGATCGGCGATAGGATTGGAGCAGTTTGTTATAGTGCTGTATACGATGATAAAACTCCCGTTCAGTCAATATAAACATTATTCTTCCGCGTGCTGCTTCATTAAAATTAAAAAGCATCTGCATATCATCAAAAAAACGCTGCTGTCTAACAGATGATGCAGAAACAGCAACAGCAAAAATCAGTGATTCATCAACACGACAGCACTCTTGCATTGCAGCTTCCACAACCATTGTATCAAATTCTCGCAGAAGCCCGAGTCGGCTGATAACCGGCATAAAGCTCTTTTGATGGATCAATTTCCCTTCATTGCTTTTGAGTTTTACCGAAATATCGACTATCTTTATCTGATCTTCTTCAACAACCCGCTGATACATCAGCTGAAATAAACGTTTTTTTACTGCTTCAATCACCCTGTTTTCAAGCTCTGTCGGGTTTATATCTTTCTTTTCTTCTTCTAAAGTAAGCTCTGTCAGCTTCTCATTTTGAAGTTCAAAAAGATGATCAAGCAATTGATCCAGATTTTGACTGAAAGAGTTATCTGCATTGGCACAGCTGATAGAGATCTCTATGTCATCAATAGCATAGTTTTCAAATTTGATACACATCAATTCCATTATCGTCAGCAATTCATTCTTATTGCCTTTTAGACCAATAAAAAAGTCACCCCCTTTATAATGTCCGATAGGTACTTTATTCATCCCTTTTGAATCGAAATATTCCCCCATACGATGGGCTACATTGTAAAGAATCCTATCACCGTTTTTTGTACCGAAACGGGCATTTATATCATGAAGATTGTCAACGGAAACCAGCATAATCGTATAGGGACCTTTTTTGATCTCTCTCTTAAAAAGCATGGTCAAAAATTCACGGGTAAAGGTATGGGTAATCGGATCAGTTACACGCTCGTCGAATCCCTGATAGATCAAATAAAATAGGTAATAGATCATGACGGCAAAGACCAGAATACCGATGATGACAAAAGATTTTGGAATGGTTTCAAAATAGTTATACATCAAAGCAGAGAAGGAGATCGCCATGAGTGAAAAAACAGGCAGTCCCATTCTCAGGGCCAGTTTGAAACGGTTTTCTCTCTCTTTTTCTTCAGGATAGATCATTATTTAGATTCCTGATAATGGTTAGACGTCAAGATGTTTGACATCCTTGGCATGCGTTTCTATATAATTGCGACGCGGTTCTACCTCATCTCCCATAAAGAGTGTGAAGGTGTCACTGGCCACTTCTGCATCTTCGATGGCAACACGCAGTAAAACCCGATTTTCAGGTGTCATGGTTGTTTCCCACAGCTGTTCCGGATTCATTTCACCCAGACCTTTATAACGCTGTATGTAAGAGCCCTTACGTGCATAATCTTTGATCTCTTCAAGCTGTTTAACCAAATCACCTTCTATATCAAGATTCCACTCTTGGATCTTGTTATAGACATACTGTGCCTCGCTGAAATGCGGTGCAGAGAAAAGCTCATCGTTAATGCGCAGTTCTTCCATTCCGTCTGCTGTCTGAACAAAAAGATGGATCTCTTCATCGTCAATGATCTTCGAGAGGATATTATTGCCCCGCGCACTTAAAAAAGATTCTACTTCACTGTACAGCTTCTCATTTGAGAGCCCGATAATATCCGGACTTTCAATAAAATGCCGAATCAAAGCAATAAGTGCAAAACGGCGTTCAAGTGCATCAAGACTTGTTTTATAATGATCTACCATCTTAAAGAAGCCGACAAGATCGTTATGACCGATATTTTCGATCTCAAGTGATTCAACGCCATTCTCAATCAGAAAGTCGTTCATCATACGGTCATCTTTAAAATAGATCTCTGTTTTTCCCTTTTTGTATCTGTAAAGCGGCGGCTGTGCCAGATAAAGATAGCCATTCTCGACAATTGTTCTAAGATAGCGAAAAAAGAAGGTCAGCAGCAGCGTCTGAATATGAGAACCGTCAACATCCGCATCCGTCATAATAATAACTTTATGATAGCGCAGCTTCTCTTCATTAAATTCTTCACCGATACCGCAGCCGAGTGCCGTAATCATATTGGTAATCTCTTCAGATTTCAGGATTTTATCAAGACGTGCTTTTTCAACATTGAGAATCTTGCCCTTAAGCGGTAAAATTGCCTGAAAAACCCTGTCCCTGCCCTGCTTTGCCGAACCGCCGGCAGAATCGCCCTCCACCAGGTAAAGTTCACTGATAGTAGCATCTTTGCTTTGGCAATCAGCCAGTTTTCCCGGAAGGGTACCGACACTCATGGAATCCTTGCGCCGTGTCAGGTCACGCGCTTTTTTTGCGGCTTCACGTCCTTTTGCCGCCAGAAGAGCTTTTTGAATAATTGCTTTAGCTTCAATAGGATTCTCTTCAAAATATTTGGAAAGCTGCTCATAAGAGATTTTTTGAACCAGCGGACGCACGTAGGTATTTCCGAGTTTTCCTTTGGTCTGACCCTCAAACTGAGGCTCAGGAACACGAACAGAAATAATACAGATCAATCCCTCTTTGACATCATCACCGCTAAGTTTTATATCTTTCTCTTTGACGTTGCCGTTGTGTGTATTGTAATTGGAAATGGCACGGGTCAAAGCAGCACGAAAACCGGCTTCGTGGGTACCGCCGTTCGGTGTACGGATATTATTGACAAAACTGTAAACTTTCTCATCATAGGCATCGTTATACATCATTGCGATATCAACTTCGATATCTTCGATTTGTGCATTATATTCAAATGCGTTTGCAACAATTGTCCGCTTATTAAGGTCAGTCACAAATTGCGTAATACCTCCTTCAAAATGATAGGTTTCACTTTTATCCTCACGTTCATCTTTGAAGACTATCTTAATCTGGGGATTAAGATAGGCAAGTTCTTTGAAACGCCTGGAAAGATACTCGTAATCAAAGGAAACAATTTCAGTAAAAATAGAAGGATCCGGTGAAAATTCAATGGTGGTACCGTGTTTGCGTGTTTTTCCTGTTGGGACAAGTGCCTCTTGAGGAATCCCCTGTTTGAAGTCCTGCTCAAATATTTCACCTTCACGATAAATGGTCATGTGAAGATCTGCACTGAGCGCATTGACAACAGAAACCCCTACCCCATGAAGACCGCCGGAAACTTTGTAGGTATCTTTGTCAAATTTACCGCCGGCATGAAGTACGGTTAAAACAACAGTAGCAGCAGAAATCTTTTCGGTTGGGTGAATATCGGTGGGAATACCACGACCGTTATCGGAAATCTTTGCGGTTCCGTTTTTAGTCAGTGTTACTGTGATCGTATCACAATGCCCTGCCATTGCTTCATCGATCGAGTTGTCAACAACTTCAAACACGAGGTGATGAAGACCTCTGTGTCCTGTATCTCCGATATACATACCCGGGCGTTTGCGTACAGCTTCAAGTCCTTTGAGAACTTTAATATTACTGGCACCGTAATTTTCCATTGATACTCCAAAACAGACATAATTACTTCTATTTTAGCGTAAATAATCTAAATAAAGGATTGAATAAGGATAGAGAAAGTATTGAAGAAAAAAATTGCGAAAATATAAAACAGTTTTTTATCTTTTCGCTGAACTCAAGGTGCTAAATAACGATTGGCATAACGATTGTCTTGAAATTTTCATCGCTCAATAAAAAAGGCAAATTTGCATCATTGAGGCCTATTGTAAATTCATAATTGTTGATTTGTGCGAGAAAATCCATAATATAACGACTATTGACTGCCAATACAAAAGGATTTGGAAGACCGCTTTTAAAAGCCATTTCTGTTTTTGCCTCAATATTGTCATCACTCAGACTTTCAAATAAAATATGATCACTTCCAATGGTCAGTTTCATATCATTTGAGATTGTCGTGATCTGTTTTATAGCGTCTATCATCTCTGCTTTCGGCAGTCGAAGATTATAGGCAATTTCTTTGGGAATGATACGGTTGTAATCCGGAAACTTTCCATTGATAAGTTTTGTAAAAAAAGTATACTGGTCTGATTTGATCAGAAGGTAGGTTTCATCATAATAGATTTCAATATTATCAAAAAAGAGTTTTTGTATCTCAATGATTGCTTTTTTAGGGATGATAATTGACAGTTCTGATTCACTGATGTTTTGAATATTTACAAGTGCCAGTCTTCGGGTATCAGTAGAAACAAAGTTAATTGTCTCTTTTTGAATATCAATCAATGCCCCGTTAAGTTCAAATTTCGGATTGTTGGTATCGGTTGCAGGTGTAATTTTTTTGAGTGATTCTATGAGAAGATGTGAATCAATTTCAATTTTAGGTTTATCCTGAAAATTTGGAAAGAGAGGAAATTCATGTGCATCAAAAGTAGGAAGTTTAAAATCAGAATGTGCCTGTTGTATATGCAGCATACTGTTTTGGGTTTCAAGTATGATGTCACCTTCTTTTAAAATACGTACTATATCAAGCAGTTTTTTACCATTGGCAGTAACATTTCCGGTCTCTTCAAGCTGAATTTGATCTGTCCGTACAACAAGACCTACTTCATAGTCTGTTGCCTTGACAGTCAATGTATTGGAGTTGACTTCAAAAAAGATGTGTGATGTGATTTGTGAAGTATCTTTTTTTTCAAGAAAAGGCTGTGCATGCAGAAGTATATTTTCAAGAATGGATTTGGAGATAGCAATTTTCATTCAAATTCCCTATTTCTTTTTTAAATTTTTAGTAGATAGTAATAGTATCATGTGACTATGTGAAAATCTACATTATATCCGGTATCTATGGTATTTCAAACAGTGAATAAGTCTATTTGCTTTATTCACTTCTGTTCACTGTTCAAATTATATCTTTTTTTTACGCTACTGACAAAAGGGAGTTTTTTCAGGTTGAGGAAGGAGTCATAATTTTATTACTCAGCTCTTCAATTTTAACTTTATAGTTTTCATCATTTTTTAGAAGTTCCTGTATTTTTTTCATGGTATGACTGACAGCAGTATGATCTTTCATTCCAAAGTATTGGGCCAATTGGGGCATTGACATTGGTGTGTGTTCACGTGCAAGGTAAATAGCAACACGTCGGGCATAAACAATATTTCGGGTACGGCTTTTCGAGCGGATTTCAGAGGGTTTGACATTTAACTCTTTTGATACAGTTGACATAATCAGATCAATGGTGACATTATCCCTTTTTTCCTGCAGCTGCTCTTTGAGCACATTTTTGGCAAACTCGATGGTGATATCCTGATGCATCAGTTGGGCATAAGCGTGAAGTTTGGAAAGAATACCCTCTATCTCACGGGTATTGCTGTCGATAATGGTGGCAACATAGTTGATGACATCATTACTGAGCAGGATACGGTTGATGTCACATTTTTTCTTGATAATAGCAATTTTGGTTTCAAGCTCAGGCGGCTGAATATCTGCAACCAGTCCCCATTCAAAACGGCTTCGAAGACGCTCTTCGAGACCGGCAATCTGTTTGGGATGTTTGTCTGCCGTCAGGATAATCTGCTTGTTTTCATTGCGCAGCGTTTCAAATGTGTGAAAAAACTCTTCCTGGGTTTGAATTTTGTTACTTAAAAATTGAACATCATCGATCAGCAATACATCGCATTTACGGTATTTATCTTTAAAACGGTCCATGGTGTGATTTCGCATATGACGGGTAAAGTCATTTAAAAACTGTTCAACCGAAGTATAAATAATACTTTTTCCCTGAAGCTGAAGTACATGCCCGACAGATTGCATCAGGTGGGTTTTCCCCAATCCTACACCGCCGTAGAGAAATAGGGGATTATAGACTTTACCCGGTTTTTCACTGACACTTTTTGCTGCGGCATAGGCAAACTGGTTGGAACTTCCGGCAACAAAATTTTCAAAGGTGTAAGAGGGGTTGAGCATCGAATGCTGCACTGTTTCATTTGAAGGTACAATAGCAGCCGGTTTCGGTGATGATTGATTTTTATTTTTGACTTCGATAGAAACTGTGGGTTTAATGCCGTTTTTAAGTTCGAAAAGATGGGCGATTTTATCAGCATATCTGTTTTTTATCCAATTGGCAATCAATAAATTCGGGGCATGAAACAGAGCATAATTACTTCGTGATGATTCTGTACAAAATACCAACTGTTTAATATAGCGGTTATATTCAATTTCAGTAATTTCATCCTGAAGCATTATTAATATGGATTCGCCGATACTCATTGTAGGATACCTCTGTGAACTTTATGTGAAAACTTTAGACAATAATACATTATAGAAGCCTATTATGTGATAAAATCAGCTGTGAATAGAGAATATTCACAGCTGTGAAAAAGAGTACTAATATTTAAAGTATAGAGGCAAATAGAGATGAATATATTGGGTATTGATCCGGGCACACGTAATCTTGGTTATGCAGTCATTGCCTTGGAAAAAGGAAAAATTTCACTGGTTGAAGCGGGAATGATCAAAATGAAAGCTGAAGATCTGCAGTTTCAGATTCCTCAGATGGTTGAAGGTCTGGAGCAGATCTTTGCTGCGCACGAAATAGATGAAGTGGCAATGGAAGATATTTTTTATGCACATAATCCCAAGACAGTACTTAAACTGGCACAGTTTCGCGGGGCTATCATGTTGAAACTGCTTCAGGAGTTTGGCCAATTTGCAGAGTATACTCCTTTGCAGGTCAAAAAAGCGTTGACCGGAAAAGCCAAGGCGGCAAAAGAGCAGGTGGCTTTTATGGTAAAACGGCTTTTGGGAATCAAAAGAGAGATAAAACCTCTGGATATTACCGATGCGATGGCCGTGGCCATTACTCATTCACAGCGTGTAAAATTACAATCATCCAAAAGGGGTATATAAAGCGTAGATTTTTGAAGTACCCTTATGCTATTCTTACAAACAATAGAAATATACAGGAAATGTAAATGCTGTCAATGAGTTTTATGACTGAAGAGATGCCGGTGAAAGGCGAAGAAGGGGATAAATACATCTACCTGTTTTTGATCATGGTTGGCAATGATAACTCCCTGGTCCTGGCGGCTGAACCTGAGTTTTATGAGTTGGTCCGTGAAGATGACGAAGAATTGGCTCAGACCCGTCAAAAGCTTGAAGTGTTGTTTGATCCAATGGGCGAGATGATCTTTAATGTTCCAGAGCCTCTGAAAGAGCGGCCGGCACTTTATGTAGCATTTTCTGAAAAACAGCAGCAGATAGCCTTTAGTATCAAACATCCTTTTATGCTTGACTATCAGGACCAGATGAGTGAGATTTTTGGAGAAGTTGTCAGTAAGGCACTTGAAAAAGAGAGTATAGGGAGTTAATATGCAGGTTGAATTTCTTGAAGTAGAAAAACC
>DAOWOG010000257.1 GCA_030642185.1 Helicobacteraceae bacterium
ATCAAGCTCAAAGCGGTAGTTGTCGGCCTTGGTTATCTTTTGCAGAAGTTCATATTTTCCATCGACAAGTTTAAAAATATCACCGACTTCAGAGTTTGGTTCGATGATGATGTAAAACAGTACTCCCTCTCTTTCGTAAAGCTCAAATTTTGTCGTGACATCTTTAAGTGCCGTGGATTTGGAGAGCACTTCTACGACAAGGGGTGGTGTTTTTGAAAAGTATTGTTCATTAGTCTGTTCACAAAAAATTGCAATATCAGGCTGCACTACTGTTGTCTCATTTATTTTCCAGTCAATCGGTGAGAGATAAACCTCGCAGCGATCTGAACAAGAAATATTGGCGTCAAGTTCACGCGATATTTTGAATGCTATGCGTTGATGTTTGGGATAGGGCGCAGGACTCATCGCATAGGCAATACCGTCTATCAACTCCCAACGATCATCCCACTCCGCGTAATCATCATAGGTATAATAGACAAAATCATCAAATTTCAGGGCTTCCATTCTGTCTCACTTTTGACTTGTTTTTTAAATTATAGCAAAAAGAAAAAAGAAACAGGATACTTCTCTTTTGATACAATGTCAAAAAAGTCATGGAGGCCGGATTGAAAATAGCATTTATCGGTGATATTATCGGGCGTCCGGGACGTGCAATGATCAATGAATATGTCAAGAAATTCAGAGATGATCACGATATTGATTTTGTCATTGCAAACTACGAGAACGCTTCGCACGGTTTCGGATTGACGCCAAAAAATGCCAAAGAGCTTTTTAACGCCGGGATCGATGTGATGACCGGGGGGAACCATACGTGGGATAAAAAAGATATTCTGCCTCTTTTTGATACGATGGAGATTTTACGTCCGCATAACTACCCGCAAGGGGTTCCCGGAACCGGCTGTAAAGTGTACGAAGTCGCAGGAGAGAAGCTGGCTGTTCTCAACCTGATGGGCCACTACAGTATGCCGTTTACCGATAACGTTTTTCGTAAGGCAAAAGAGACGGTGGCTGATTTGAAAGAGAAGGGTGTTAAGCATATTTTCATTGACTTTCATGCTGAGGCTACGAGTGAAAAACGTGCGATACTGATGATGTTGCAGGGTCAAATCAGCGGTGTTATGGGAACCCATACCCATGTGGGAACCGATGATCTTCAGATCAGTAACGGCACGGCGTACCTGACTGACATCGGTCTGACGGGATGTCGTGATAATGTGATCGGGATGGATTCAAAAGTTCCGATCGAGCGCTTTTTGACCGGGATGCCCGGACGCTTTGATGTACCGGAAAAATGTAAAAAAATTCTGCAGATGGCCGTGATGGAACTTGAGGAAGGCAGATGCGTCAACGTTTACAAGATCAAACAGTTTGATGATGGACGCCAGTTTGTCACAAAGGCATGGATCGATGCAGATTGATGACAGTTTCGAGCTGTATACACAACTTGAATCGCTCAATCTCCTAAAAAATAAACCACCGTTCTGGTGGCCAAACTATGGAACTTTTGAGGTGCTTCTCGGAGCGATACTGACCCAAAACACCAGATGGGAAAAAGTAGAACTCTCCCTTCAGAACCTTCGTGACAATGATCTTCTTTCGCTGGAAGCTTTAGCAACTGTTGATTCGGATATTCTGATGAGCCTCATCCAGCCGAGCGGCCTCTACAAAAGCAAAGCGAAATATCTTGGACAATTATGCAATGCTATCATCGATCAATACGGAGATTTTGAACAGTTCTCCTATGAGGTCGATCGCGGCTGGCTGCTTGAACAAAAAGGGGTCGGTCCAGAAACAGCGGATTCCATACTTTGCTATGGGTGTAAACGTGATGTGATGGTCGTCGATGCCTACACCGCCAGACTGCTGGATGCTTTTGGCTATGCATTTGAGTCCTATGACGGGCTGCAGTCCTGGTGTGAATCAGGCTTGATCCATCACTTTGAAACAGATGAATTGGCGAATGTGTATGCCAACTTTCATGGGATGATTGTGGAGTATGTGAAGGCGTACAGCAAGGGTAAACGTGTAGATATTTTAAGACTCACAGATCAATCTTAAACCTTATGCTGCACCGTAATCTTGGTCGCTTCAAACAGTTCAGTCGCTTTTTTGATCATCGGTTCTTCTAAAATACTGTTGCCGTCAAATTCGGTTGTTGATTCATCCGTATCATTGCAGCCGGTGACACAGCTGCCGCTTTCTGTCTCGACCTCTTCTGTCATTGATGCGGGCTGCGAATCCTGCTGAAAAGGTGCATTGTTCTCTTGTTGTATCTCTTGAGAAGAAGGTTCCGGTACAGTATCCATATAAGCGGGGCGTTCGTCTTCATCTTCTTGAGAATGGATTTTGGGTTCAGGACTGTTTTGCGGCTCTTGTTGGCTGCATGGCTGGGATTTGATTTTTGTCTCAAAACCGAAAATCTCGCGCACAAACTGTTTGATGACACTGTAGCCGTGGCGCAGCAGCTGTTTGCAGTTATCATCGGCACAGCTTTCCCAGATCAGTGTGTTGTCGCTAAAAGAGACAAAACTGATCTGTGTTCTGAAACATGCTCCCAGGTCCGCACTACGGTCATCAATGCGTTGGCAGAGTGTTTCAAAGAGTGCTTCGTATTCAAGCGATATTTCCGGTTCTTTTGGTTTCACCTCCTCTTTAGGAGAAGGTTCAGCAGCAGGTTCAGGGACTGCAGCAGCTTTAAGAGGAACAGTTTTTGCCGGTTTATCCAACGCGACCGGTGCCGGCCGCTGCATACTCGATTCAAGTGACTCGATCATCTGATCGATCTCTTTGACACGCAGGGCTTCAATCATTTTGAAAAAGATCAGGCTCAGTACAAAACTGCCATCGGCATTGATGGCAAACAGTGATTTGGCATCGCTGAGGATCCTGAAAAATCGCTCCAGCAGCAGTGTCGAATATTTAGCATCCTGTGCATAAAGGCGCTCTTTAAGATAGGCGATCAGCTCATTGACGACCATCTCCGCTTCATAATCTTCCAGTTTCTTCATCAAAGGGATAAGGCGGTTATGGTCCTGTGCAAAAACCGCATCAAAAATATTGTCGATAAATTGCGGATCGATCAGTCCGAGCATATCGGTGATGGTTTTGACATCGACAAAACTTTTGGAGTAGATAATCGCCTGGTCGAGCAGGGTGAGGCTATCGCGCAGGCTTCCTGAACCGCTTCTGGCCAAGATCTCGAGTGCTTCATTTTCATACTCGATCTGTTCAAGATGCAGGATATGGGCCAGATGGTTGACAATATTCTGATTGGAGATCCGTTTAAAACGAAAATGCTGGGTGCGGCTGAGTATGGTCGCCGGCAGTTTGAGGGGATCGGTTGTTGCCAGGATGAACTTGACATATTCCGGCGGTTCCTCAAGGGTTTTCAGCAGGGCATTAAAGGCCTCTTTGGTCAGCATATG
>DAOWOG010000184.1 GCA_030642185.1 Helicobacteraceae bacterium
AATAGGAACTGTACATTCTCCCTATATTTACAAGTTTGTCATATTTGAATAAGAAGATCTATAGGGCACCTCTAAATAACCTAATATTATTATTCAGGGTATTTAATTGGTGGAGTAATAAGCTATAATCACACGCAAATTTTAAAGTAAGGACACAGATGACACCGATACAACGTGTAATAGAGGCGATTGACGAAATCAAGAGAGGAAAAATGGTTGTTATGGTTGATGATGAAGATCGCGAAAATGAAGGTGATCTCGTCTACGCTTCAACATTTTCTACACCGGAGCAGGTCAATTTTATGGCAACGCATGCGAAAGGGCTTATCTGTGTTGCACTCAGTACCGAGATTGCAGACCGTCTGGAACTGCTTCCTATGGTCAGTTCCAACACCTCGTCCTATGAAACAGCATTTACAATTTCTGTTGATGCGAGCTCTGCGGCTACCGGCATTTCAGCAGGAGAGCGTGATACAACGATCAAGATTTTAGCTAATCCGGTAAGCCAGCCGACTGAACTGGTAAGACCGGGGCATATTTTCCCTCTTATCGCAAAAGATGGCGGTACGCTGGTACGAACAGGGCATACGGAAGGTTCTGTTGATCTTTGCCGTTTGGCCGGTTTGAGCGAGTCCGCTGTAATTTGTGAAATTATGAAAGAAGACGGCAGTATGGCTCGCCGTGATGATCTGGATATTTTTGCCGAGAAGCATGACATGAAGATCGTCTACATCTCCGATCTTGTTGAGTATCGCCTGGCGAATGAAATTCTGGTCAAAGTAGTGAGTGAAGAAGAAATTGAGTTTTTTGGCACAAAAGTGAAAAAATATCAGTTTAAAGACCATGAAGACCTTGAACATACAGCCGTCGTGTTTTACAATGCCGGCGAAACGACAAATGTCAAAGTGCATAACATTATTTCAGACATTGATCTGTTGATGAATCAGGAGAAATACAATCGTCTGGTAGACTCTATAGAGTATCTGAAACTCAACAGCGGCGTACTGGTCTTTATTAACAACCCTGATCAGCACGGGAATAATATAAAAGAGTTTGGGATCGGTGCACAGATTTTAAAAACACTCGGTGTCAAACATATGCGTCTGATTACCGATTCGACAGCACCTGAATTTGTCGGTTTAAGCGGTTTTGGCCTTGAAGTGTCTGAAGTGATCAATCTGAAATAGCAGGGATATCCATCATGACACAAGAACAACACGCTCAGATTAAAACGAACATTATTATGGATATTGAGAAGGCGAAAGAAGAGATAATACAGCTTGAAGAGAAAACCAAACCCATTGCTCCTGACTGTTCTTTAGGACGGCTGACCCGGCTTGAAGCGATGGGTGAGCAGCAGGTGTATGAACATGCCCTTCAAGAAACCCGTATTCGTCTCAATCGGCTTGAGTATGCACTTAGAAAAGTTGATACACCCGATTATGGTGTTTGTGAAGAGTGTGAAGATGATATTGCTATCGGACGACTGATGATCATGCCCGAATCAACCCGATGCATTCAATGTGCAGATTAGTGTGCCGCCATGAAAGATAAAGTGTTTAACAAACCGATTGAAAAACAGTTTGAGTTTGATGCCGAGATAGCGGCGGTTTTTGATGATATGCTGCAGCGTTCTGTTCCGTTTTACAAAGAGGCGATGGCGCTTACAGCGCATTTTGCCGTCAATCATCTCACTGAGGGCGGAAGACTTTATGACCTTGGATGTTCAACAGCAACACTGCTGCTGAACATTGAACGTGCATTGACGCTTGAAGTAGAGCTGATTGGTCTGGATAATGCACCTTCCATGCTGGAACAGGCCCGCCGTAAAATTGATGCTTTCGGATCAAAAGTAGAAGTGATAGAAGCAGACATTATGGAGTTTTCTTACAAGCGTGCCGAGGTAGTGATCAGTAACTATACACTTCAATTTATTCGGCCGCCGGTGCGTGAGACACTGGTACAGTGTATCAGTGATACGCTCGAAGAGAAAGGGCGCTTTATCTTCAGTGAAAAAGTGGTCAGTGAAGACAATGCGCTAAATAAGGAGCTTATAGACTGCTACTATGATTTCAAAAAAGAGCAGGGCTATAGCGCTTATGAAATTATGCAAAAGCGTGAAGCGCTTGAAAATGTATTGATTCCCTACACGGAAGCGGAAAATATCGAGATGGCACGCCGATGCGGTTTCAGCCACTGCGAGGTGATCTTCCGCTGGGCCAATTTCGCCACATTTATCGCTATCAAATAAATAAAAGGCATTTTAATGTCCGTAGTCTCCCATTTTAAGGCATTAAGCCAAATTCCCCACTGCTCATTCCAAGCCGCTGCCATGAAGGCTTACCTTCTTAAGATGGCAGGGCAATACGGTTATGAGGTACTAAGTGATGAAGCCGGCAATATTCTCTGTCGTAAACAAGGCGCTGTTATTACATTGCAATCGCATTACGATATGGTCTGCATAGGGAAGGCTCCGACGCTGCAGCTTAAAGAGAAAGAGGGATGGCTTTATGCCAACGACTCGACTTTAGGGTCCGATAACGGCATTGGGATGGCCATGATGTTGAGCCTGATGGAAGAGGGTGCTGTTGTTGATGCTCTTTTTACTGCTGATGAAGAGGTGGGTCTGCTTGGAGCACGTGCCCTTGAGCTTCCGCTGGACACACCCTATCTGCTTAACCTTGACAGTGAAGATGAGGGGATTGTAACGATCGGGTGTGCCGGCGGTGTGGATATCATCGCCACATTGCCGATGACTATGGAGACCCGGACACTCTTTTGCTATGAAATTGAAAGCAGCGGTTATCCGGGCGGGCATTCCGGAGTGGATATCGATAAAAACATCCCCAATGCCATCAAAGAGTTGTCGGCACAACTGGCAGATCTGGAAAAATGTTTTTTAGTCTCTTTTGAGGGCGGTGAACGGCGAAATGCGATTGCCAAACGCTCTGTCGCAGTTATCGGTTTTAAAGAAAAGCAAGCGATAGAAGGTGCTAAAATCCTGGGCTACCAAGATGTTGAGGTAACGCAGCAGAATATTATCTCAATGCTTCATGCCTTTGCTCACGGTGTCCGTAACTTTAACAGTGAACTGCATATCGTTCAAACCAGTATCAATCTTGCTATGGTGGAACAGGCAGAGCAAATGATAACGATTCATCTCAGTGCCCGCTCTATGGATATACATGAGTTAAAAAGGCTGGAAAGTGAAACAGTCACTTACTTTGAAAGCTTTGGCGCAATGGTGGAAACTGAAGGATTTTATTCCCCATGGGAACCTGAACAAAGTGGTTTTGTCAAACAGGTTGCCGTTATAAGTGAAGAGGTGCTCGGTTCAGCCGAGGTTGGTGCGATTCATGCCGGACTCGAATGCGGCATTATCAAAGAGAAGTTTTCGCAGATGCAGATGGTCTCCATCGGACCGACGATCCGTTATCCTCATTCTACACGCGAATGTGTTGATCTTGCATCGGTAGAAAGGGTTTTTGCCGTGGTGAAAAAAATATGTGAGGATACCAATGTATAAAATAATTTTACTTGTCGGCTTGCTTACAGTTGGTGCACTGCACGCCGTAATCCTTCCTGAATATCAAGCGACACCGGGGGGCATAATCGTTGAGAAGGTTTATGCTCAGAGTAAACCGAAGGTGCTTCATAACAACAGGCAGCTTATGGTTTTGAAAGGTGAAAAAGCGGGGGAATACTATGTTGTCAGCGGAATCCACTTAGATCAAAGGATTGATGAACCTTATCTGTTCGATGTGAAGTTGAATGGAAAAATACAACGCCATGTGTATACCCTTAAAGATAAAATCTATCAGAAACAGTACATTACACTTAAAAACAAGCAGCATGTCTCACCCAACCAAAAAAACCTGGATCGTATCCGCAGTGAAAAGCAGCGTTCATTGGCAGCACTTAGACGTTACAGCACTCAAAAGTTCAGTTCACTGGTACTGATCAAACCTCTGGATGTACCGCTGTCAGATGATTACGGCAAACGCCGCTACTTTAACAACCAGCCGCGTAAACCGCATAGTGGCGTCGATCTGGCTGCACCGGAGGGCACTCCGATCAAAGCGCCTCTAAGAGGAGAAATTATAGAACTTGGCAACTTCTTTTTTAACGGCAATGTCGTCTACATCGATCACGGTCTGGGTATGGTCACAATGTATTGTCACCTAAGTGAGATCGATGTGAAAAAAGGGCAGTTGGTTCAACAGGGCGAGGTGATCGGCAAAGTAGGCAAAACGGGCAGGGTTACCGGCCCGCATCTGCACTGGGGAGTCTCGCTCAACGGTAATATG
>DAOWOG010000337.1 GCA_030642185.1 Helicobacteraceae bacterium
AGGAGTAAATTATGTTACCTGTTATACCCATGACAACCCTTTATATCTTAGTGATAGTGATCGTTATACTGGCATTTGCCATACGTATTTTGCGTGAATACCAGCGTGGGGTGATCTTTACCCTTGGCCGTTTTACCGGCGTGAAAGGTCCGGGGCTGATCATTTTGTTCCCGTATATCCAGCAAATGGTGCGGGTCGATCTGCGTACCATTGTTCTGGATGTTCCGACACAGGATGTCATCTCGCATGATAATGTCTCTGTGCATGTTAATGCTGTCGTCTATTTTCGTGTTGTTGATCCTGAAAAAGCGATCATACAGGTGGAAGATTTTTATAATGCCACCAGCCAGCTTGCACAGACAACCCTGCGTTCCGTTCTAGGTCGACATGAACTTGATGAAATGCTTTCAGAACGGGAACAATTGAACTTCGATATCCAGGAGATACTGGACAAGCAGACCGATGCCTGGGGGATCAAGATCGCCAATGTCGAGATCAAGCATATTGATCTTGACGAGAGTATGGTGCGTGCCATTGCCAAGCAGGCGGAGGCGGAGCGGGAACGCCGTGCCAAAGTGATCAATGCCAAAGGGGAACTTGAAGCAAGTGCGAATCTTCTCGAAGCGGCTAATGTTCTCAGCAAAAATCCGCTGGGAATTCAGCTACGCTATTTGCAGACTATGAGTGATATCTCCAGTGATAGAACCAATACAGTGATTTTTCCGTTCCCGACAGATTTACAGCAGTTTATGAAGGGTATGGTAAAAGAGTAGCTGAACCATACCTCAATCGTACCAGCTCCCTGTAAAGATAAAGGGTGGGGTGCTCTTTACTTCATATTTGAAAAATAACAACAACTCCTCTGAACTTTACAGTTCACACGAATCATTTGTGCAAAAACGACTCTCTATGCCGTCACTGCCGCCAAAAGCGCTCCAGTCGATCGATGGCATCTCGGCCAAACGTGCTTCATATTTCTCTTTGGAAATCCCCTCATAAGGCATCTGCACGTAAGCACCCGTTTCCGTATGCGGCAGCATTGAGACTGATTTGATGATCGGTGCGAACTGTGCCAGCATATGTTCAATCTGTGAGCCCTCAGTTTTTGGATCAAAATAGATGGTACAGCTGACCATATTATCGCTCCATTCACGCTGCAGCATTGCCAGGAGCGAGAACTGTTCCCATGCTGAAACAGCGGTTGCCTTTCTTGTTTTCCCCTGATCGATCGGAAATTCAAAGACAGTTGTGTTGGCACTATAGTGATCGGGTTCATGCGGGACACCTGCTGACTTGAGCACATCGCAGATACGGGACGTATTGCCGACGCGCATCCTTCGGATCGCATACTGGAATGTCGGAAAATGCATGCCGGAACTGACACCGACCAGCTGACTGATGGTACCCGAAGGTTTGACCGTCGTCACTCTCACCGATGCAGGGACACCTGCTTTTGCTGCCAGATCACGATTGACGGCACGTACAAGTTTGTATCCCTTTCGCAGTCTGCGTGTCAGTTCTGTTGCACCATGGGCATCAAGCATATCTGCAACACCGGAAAGACTGACACCGATACGGCGGTTTCGTACTACGATCGCATTCGTCTCAGGACGGTGTGTCGGAAGTAACGCAACTGTCGAAGCGTAAAAAGTCGCATACTCCAATGCATCATAAAATTCATCTTCTTTAATGCAGCGTGCCGGAAAAACTTCGGCCAGATTACAGAGTTCAAAACTCTCCAAAGGAATTTCGGAGCAGGGATTTGCCAGCCATGCCTTATCTTCGGACTGCTCACCGTAACGTGCATATTTTTGAACATTGATCAGGTTCATAATACCCGGTTCGCCGTTGTCACGAATATGCTTCGCGATCATCGGCAGTTTTTCAAAATCTTCCGTTTTTTCCAATACAACCGTATTGTTTGACATCCAGCCAATTTCAGCACGTTCGGGATTTTTTGTATAATCCTTCAGTTCAAGAAAAGTCCTGTCATCCACGGAACCCAGTGATATCTCAGCACTTCGCCGTACATTGCCTGCCACAACACAGGCACCGATCGCATTCATTACATCAGCGACACAACGCGTCTGATCGATCATTCCCTGGCAATAGCTGTCCAGATAGTTTTCAATACGCCCATGCAGTTCCATTAGTGGGGCCGGACCCGATGCCGTACCGCCAAATCCATGAATGACAGAACCCTCGGGACGGATTTCGCTATAGTCAAATGCAAACCAGGCACCCTTTTTCGTATAGCTTTCGATCAACAGCCTTACCGAGGCCACCCATCCCTCTCTACTGTCAGGAATGACATAGGGAACAGGTCTTGCTTTGTCAGGCATAGCAACGTTTTCACCTTTCCATGCCGTGTTGAAACCGACCCCGACCCCGCACATCAGCATATCCATCGTCCAGTCCGCCGCAAGGGAGAGATCTATTGTATCCACGGCACCGCAATTGTTTAACGCTGCACCTCCGCGCTCATAAACATACTCTGTACCCATAACCCACAGACCGCGTCCCGGCGGCAGCCACTTCATATCGAACATGGCAATGGCAAGTTTTTTGGCATAAAGCTGCCATTTTGCTTCGTCCCAGGCTAGACGGCTTAACACATAATGGTTTTTACGGACTGACATTACACCATTGACGACCCGAATAACGGTGTCCGGCCAATGCTCCTGTGTACCGTCAGGTTTGATCCGGCTGTATGTACGATAATAGGTTGCTTCACCAAAACCGCCGAAACCGAACTCTGCTTTTTTGGCATGGATCTCGTTACAAAATGC
>DAOWOG010000139.1 GCA_030642185.1 Helicobacteraceae bacterium
ACTGGTTGAAGGTGTTACGATGGCGAAGGCACTCAGTATTACTTTGGATATTCCGATGATAGGCGTAAACCATTTAAAAAAGAGACACAGCTTCCACTCAGTGTATTGCTTGTTTCCGGCGGCCATACACAGGTGATCGAGGTTGGCAGCCTTTCAGATATGCAGACGGTGATGCGTACATTGGATGACAGTTTCGGTGAGAGTTTTGACAAAGTAGCCAAAATGATGGGCTTGGGTTATCCCGGCGGACCGGTGATCGAAAAACTTGCCCTTACCGGTGATGCTAAAAGGTATCCTTTTACGATACCGTTAGCCCGCACACCCAAACTTGCCTTTAGCTACTCAGGTCTTAAAAATGCAGTACGATTAGCGATTGAAGCGGGTACTAAAGAAGATTATCCCGATATCGCCGCTTCCTTTCAACATATCGCCTCGGCACATTTGATCAACAAACTCAAACGTTACTTTAAAGAGCATCCTCCAAAGCGTTTCGCTATCGTCGGCGGTGCCAGTGCAAACCTTTATCTGCGTGTACAGATCGAAAACTTGCTGCAGCCTTATGGGGCTTCGCTCCTGTTGACAGAGTTAAAGTATTGTTCGGATAATGCAGCGATGATCGGAAGAATTGCGGTAGAGATGTATCAGCAAAATAACTTTACAGAGCTTAATGAGTTAAAAGCAAACCCAAAAAGCTTGCTCTAATACTTAAAATTACCTTAGTCCAATTTAACTTTAATCTAATTAAGACAAAGATTATCCGATTTAACTATAATTTCGTCATATTTAAAACAAGGAGCCAAAATGGCAACTACAATGCTCAAAGGTAATGTTGTAAACTTAGCAGGTAACGAAGTAAACGTAGGTGACAAAGCACCAGAAGTAACAGTAACAAACTCTCAAGGTCTTGAAGATGTAAAAGTTGGCGGTGCTCAAGGTACTAAACAACTTATCATTGTTGTTCCTTCACTTGATACTGAAGTATGTGCTACTGAAACACGTAACTTCAACAAACGTGCTTCTGAAATCGAAGGTGTAAAAACTGTTGTTGTTTCTATGGACCTTCCATTTGCATCTGGCCGTTTCTGTTCAGCAGAAGGTATCGACAACTTGATCGTTGCTTCTGACTTCCGTAACAAAGAATTCGCTAACGATTATGGTGTTCTTATCGCTGACGGTGCACTTCGCGGTGTAACTTGTCGTGCAATCTTCGCTGTAGATGCAGACGGTATCGTTACTTACAAAGAGATCGTTCCTGAAATCACTGCAGAGCCTGATTACGATTCTGCACTTAACGCTGTTAAATAATTAAATCTAAGACCACCCCTTCTTTCATTTAATTTAATGCGTCTTCCTGGAGATTCCCCCTTGATCCAGGAAGCCTTCTCCTTAGTCGGGTTTTTACCCGGTTTTTCTTATCTAAACTCTCATTTTTTCTGATATACTATTTCCTTATATCCGTGTTTTAAAAGGAATCGTATGAAAAAATTATTTTTTGCACTCATGATAACAGTACTTTTCGGCAGAATACTTCAGGCTGATATGCTTCGTATCGAGGCAGGTGGAGGAGTCTGGAATAATGAAGTTTCCGGTACGATGAAATATAAAGCCTTTTCAACTGTTGATGTAAACCAACTTGGATTTGACAAAGAGACCGGAGGCTATATATGGGTTTATATCAAACATCCCATACCAATAATTCCTAATATTCGTTTGGAATATCTCAGCTTAGCTTATGATGGTACTTCTACATCGACATTTTATTTGGGAGAGGAACCTTTTGGTGTCAATACTAACAGCAACATGGATGTTAAACAGTATGATGCAATTTTATATTATAATATTTTAGATAATACTATGTGGACGACACTTGATCTTGGATTAGATATAAAATATTTTGATTATAATTATCATGTAAATGGAAGAATAGAAAAGTGGAATAAAACAGTAACGGTCACTGATAGTTTAGAAACGATTATGCCTTTACTTTATGGACGCGTGCGTTTTGAGATACCTGCAACAGGTGTTGGTATTGAGGGGATGCAAGATATACGGAATATAGAGATTCTACAATGTCGGATTTTAGTTTGAAAATCGATTATACACTGGTTGATATATTACCGATTGATATAGGGTTAGAAGCTGGTTACCGTTTTCAACATTTTAAAGTTGATCAGGATGATGTCAGTGATTTAAATACGGTTTTAGATCTTGATTTTAAAGGTATTTTTGCAGGAGTAGTGCTTCGTTTCTAAAACTGATGCACTATATACTTGAATTTTTTAATGGTGAATTTTCTCCCATAAAGCGTTTATCAACAATAATTACCTCGTTTTGAAGCCATAGTCCCTCTTTTTGATATACTTTCTGCTGTGCCAGCTGTATTAATGCCAGTGCCTCGTCAAACGTTCCATTACCAAGGTTAACTAGAAAATTTGCATGCACATCGCTAAAAGCCATACCGCCGATACGGTATCCTTTTAGTCCGACCGTTTCAATCAGCCTTCCGGCAAAATCGTTTTGCGGATTTTTAAAAGCACTTCCGGCACTTGGATCGGAGGGTTGGTTGGAGCGCATCTGTTTGAATATCTTTATTTTGGAGGCATCAAATCCTGAGATTATTTCAAATTCGGCTTCAAAGACAACATCCTGGATTCCGGTGGTGCGGTAGCCGTGCGTTATCTTCTCTTTTTTCAGCCATCCTTTTTTAGTGCGAAGAGCGATGAGATGATTGAAGATCTCAAACTCTTTGAGTCCGGCATTCATTTTTAGCATACCGCCCAGAGTGCCGGGTAGATGGGAGAGAAACTCAAAGTTTGCAATGTCGTTCTTTTTACAAAATGAGACTATTTTACCACTGGGAGTGGCAGCACCGATGATTAGTTTTTCATCTTCTATACGGATAAAATCAAAAGTTTTGGAAAGTTTCATAAGCAGCGGAAGGTCCGGACCAAAAATAATGTTATTGGCAGCACCGATAAGATAGGCACTATCAGGATAGTCATAAGAGTCGATCATAAAAACATCAGCAGTGCCGCCGATACCGATCGAGCTTAGATTTGCAAGGTTTATCGTTTTTGTCATATTCCCTCATGCCGATAGATTATCATTTCTCGGTCGGTTAAAACCGACCCTACATTCACTGTAGGTTCGGTTTTAACCGAACAACATCTATTAAGCATACACTGTGCTAGCTATTACGCAATTCCGAGTATTCACGTGGAATAGTATAGTCTTCAGCATGAATGGCCTGATCATAAAAACCATGCTGATAACCCAACTCATAGAGTTTGTCAATGGCTTTGTATTGCAGTTCGCTCAGTTCTACCGACTCATCATTGGCATAGAGTTCAAGGTACTTGTCCAGTGTCGGTCCATCTATTCGGACAAGATTGTTTTCCAGCAGAAGATCACACAGTTCCTGCTTGCGATCACGTGCGACTTGTACAGCATCTGTCAGTGTTTTTTCATACTCAATGGCTGCACTAAGCGGCAGTGAACGGCGTATCGCCATTCCGCCAAGCGGCAGAGGAAGGTCTTTGCCGGCCAACTCCTGCCAGATATCCCACATTTCACGTTCGACTTCCAGAGTATCGTGATAGGTCAAAATGCTTTCATGGATCAACACTCCGGCATGAACATCACCGTTTTTGACGGCGTCCTCGATCTCAAGAAAATTCATATAGGTGATACGTGCATCGGGATAGGCAATGCGAAAGAGCATGGCATTTGTGGTGTATTTCCCACTGAGTGCAACTCTGAAATTGCGTTTGAGTGTTTCACCTTTACGCTTGATCAGCTTTGGACCATAACCCTCACCGAAACTGACTGCCGTACGGAGCAGAGCATATTCTTCTTTGATATGCGGATAAAGGGCAAAACTGATAGCCGTAATATCATACGTGCCTTTAAGTGCTTCAACATTCAAAGTCTCAATATCGAGTGGGAGGTTATCAAATTCAACACCATCCATTGTGATCCAGCCGAATTTTATGGCGTAATACATGAAGATATCATCAGCATCCGGTGAATGGGCAATGAGCATTTTTTTCAAATGAATATCCTGTTTCTTAGGTTGATTTCTAACGTTGATTTTAACCAAAGAACGCTAAAATTGCGCACTATTTCAGTAGTGTTTATTTATATGGCATTTTGCAATATATTTTGATATATATTTCATATTGCTATATAGTGATTTATCTTGATATTATTAAAGAAGGGCAGAAGATGGATGCAAATAAGCAAAAATCACTAGATCTTGCAATGAAACAGATCGACAAAGCGTTCGGAAAAGGGACGTTGATGCGTTTAGGAGACAAAGAGATTGAACCAATTGAGTCCATCAGCACCGGGTCAATCGGACTTGACCTTGCATTGGGTATCAACGGGATTCCCAAGGGCCGAGTCGTTGAGATATACGGACCGGAGAGTTCAGGTAAAACGACACTGGCCCTTCAGATTACCGCAGAGTCTCAAAAGCAGGGAGGGATATGTGCCTTTATCGACGCAGAGCATGCGCTGGATGTGGGATATGCCAAAAACCTGGGTGTTGATGTTGAAAACCTCCTGGTATCACAGCCAGATTACGGTGAACAGGCACTCGATATTGTCGAAACGATTGCCCGATCCGGTGCAATTGACCTGATCGTCATTGACTCGGTTGCGGCATTGACGCCAAAAGTAGAGATAGAAGGTGAGATGGGTGATCAGCAGGTCGGTGTTCAGGCCCGTTTAATGTCCAAGGCACTGCGTAAACTCACCGGTGTGCTGCACAAAATGAATACGACGGTAATTTTTATTAACCAGATCCGTATGAAGATAGGAATGATGGGCTATGGCTCTCCCGAAACGACGACGACAGGAGGCAATGCACTCAAATTTTATGCATCTATCCGTATCGATGTTCGTAAGATTGCAACACTCAAGCAGGGTGAAAGCCAGATAGGCAATCGTGTGAAAGCCAAAGTAATTAAAAATAAAGTAGCTCCCCCTTTTCGTCTTGCCGAATTTGATATCATGTTTGGCGAAGGGATATCAAAAGAGGGTGAATTGGTTGATTATGGGGTAAAACTTGATATAAT
>DAOWOG010000196.1 GCA_030642185.1 Helicobacteraceae bacterium
CATTACGCGCGCTATAACAAAATTACTGCTGTGACGGTCCTGTTGGCGCTTGAACTTCATTTTCCAAAGGGGGAAAAGTGACGGTACTGCTTGTAGGAAATCATCAAAGTGTTTTTCCTGTTGAAATTACAAAAAAGCTGCGTGAAAACAAAATTGATGTGCAGCATGTCGATTTTGTGTCATTGCTGATCGAAACAAAAGCCGGATATGACCGGACATATGCAGAGCTTCTGGAGCGAACAAACATACACCCCAAACTTAAAAGTCTGGTTCGTTTGCGGCTTATAAAACAGATGCTGCAGCAAAGCAGAGCCGATATTATCCATTTCCATTATGCAAGATGGTTCTACTTCTGGCTGGCACCGATGATATCACGCCTGAAGACTCCCGTAGCCGTAACAGTGTATGGCAGTGATTATTACCGCATTTCCCCATTGAAACGTTGGCTGCAGCGACGCTTTTTTCAAGTCGTCAGTGAGATCACTTTTACCAATGAAGCTACTATGAAGGCACTGAGCGATGCCGAGCCCGCACTTGGCAAAAAATGCTCTGTTACCCGTTTCGGACTTACGCCGCTGGAGGCCATCGACCGCAATCGCCAAACTCCAAAGGCTCAGATGTGCGAAGCCCTGCAACTGCCGGAATTTCCGTTGACCGTGGCCTGCGGGTACAATGCCAACCCTGGGCAGCAGCATCTGAAAATTATTGAGGCATTACAAATGCTGCCTGATGCACTGAAAGCCAAAACACTTTTTTTGTTTCCCATGACCTATAGTGGAACGGAAGTCTATAAGAACGAGGTGAAGAGAACGCTTGAAAAAAGTGGACTTAACTGGGCAGTGTTAGAAGATTTTCTTCAGGGCAGTAAAAATGCCTATGTGCGGCTGCTGCCGGATATGATGCTGAACCTGCAGGTCAGTGATCAACTCTCAGGATCAATGCAGGAGCACCTTTATGGCGAAAATGTCATCATAGCCGGCGATTGGCTTCCCTATGATATTTTCAAAGAAAGAGGGGCTGTATTTGAAACAATAGCATCATTTGAGGAGTTGAGCGCAACTCTTGAACAGGTGATTAAAGCACTCCCGAAATATAAAGCATATGGTAAAAACAATCGAAAAGTCATTACAGGCCTTTCAAGCTGGAATCAGACGATCGGAGCCTGGCTGCGACTGTATGAAAGCCTGCAGGAGAAAAAGCAATGATACGTGTCGTTCATCTTACCTCAGCCCATCCGCGCTACGATACCCGCATATTTATCAAACAGTGCGGCTCTCTTGCAAAGCAGTATGAAGTCTCTCTTGTTGTAGCGGACGGTATGGGTGATGAGGTAAAAAACGGGGTCAGGATTTTTGATGTCGGTAAGCCGGTTAACCGCAAAGCACGGATGCTCAAAACGGTAAATGACGTTTTTAAAAAAGCAATGTCGCTTGATGCCGAGATCTATCATCTGCATGATCCTGAACTGCTGCGTATCGGGCTGAAACTGAAAAAGGCGGAAAAAAAAGTCATCTTTGATGCCCATGAAGACCTTCCTCTGCAGATCCAAAACAAGACCTATCTGCATCCGCTGGTACGCAAATGGGCCGCACTGTTTTTTCGGCATTTTGAAACGTATGCCTGCTCACGTTTTGATGCTGTTGTTGCAGCAACACCATTTATCCGCGACAAATTTCTTCCGATCAATATGCAGACGGTTGATATCAATAACTATCCTGTTTTGGAGGAGTTGGGCAATGCCGTGGATTATCGATCGCGCGATGATGCGATCTGCTATGTCGGATATATCACAGCGGTAAGGGGTATCAAAGAGCTTGTCAAAGCGATGGAGTCGGTAGAGGGCTGTCGTCTTTTACTTGCCGGTAAATTTCAGGAGAGCGCAGTTGAAAAAGAGGTACAGGAATATCCCGGATGGCAAAAAGTGGACTTCCTCGGATTTTTGGATCGCAGCGGCATCTACGATGTGCTCTCACGCTCTAAAGCCGGTCTGGTTACCCTGCATCCGACCCCAAACTATCTAGACGCACTTCCGGTAAAGATGTTTGAATATATGGCAGCAGGTGTTCCGGTGATCGCATCAGATTTTCCGTTGTGGCGCTCTATCGTCGATGAAGCAGCATGCGGCCTGTGTGTTGATCCGGAAGATCCCGGAGCGATTGCCGAGGCGATTGCTTACATCATGAACCATCCGGAAGCAGCTGCACAAATGGGAGCAAACGGAGTTGAAGCAGCGAAAACCGTTTACAACTGGCATGCGCAGGAGCAGAAGCTTCTGGCCCTGTATGCGGAGCTTCTGCTATGACGATCTGGCTGATTAACCATTACGCCCTGACGCCGGATCAGGCCGGAGGAACCCGTCATTACGATATTGCACAGGAACTGGTACGGCGGGGAGACGATGTCACGATCATCGCTTCCGGGTTTCATTATGCACTTTTTAGAGAGATGAAACAGTATCCGCCCGGCAAAGATTTTCTGGTTGAAATGATCGATGGTGTGCGTTTTGTCTGGATCAAAACAGGGCCTTACCGCGGCAATGGTATCGGGCGGGTACGCAACATGCTGGAGTTTACTTGGAAATTGGGCCATCTAAGTGAATCGGATTTGTTAAAACCTGATGTTGTTGTCGGGTCTTCAGTGCATCTGTTCGCAGTTTATGGTGCTTACCGTTTGGCGAAACATCTCAAGGTGCCGTTTGTCATGGAAGTGCGGGATATTTGGCCGCAAACATTGATAGATATGGGCGTATCAAAATATCACCCATTCGTTTTGTTGCTCGGATGGCTGGAGCCGTTTCTCTACCGTCGTGCCGATGCGATTATTACTTTATTGCCCCGCGCAGCGGATCATATAGAAAAGTTTGGTGTCTCTTCCAATAAAGTTACCTGGATCTCCAATGGTGTGAATATTAGATCTTTTGAAAATGTTGTACCATCACAGCGGCTGAACCCGAAAAAGTTTAATGTGCTTTATACAGGTACCATGGGAACAGCAAACAATCTTGAACCGCTGATGGATGCCGCTGAGATGCTGGAAGATACACCAAACATTGCGCTTACACTGGTAGGAAGCGGTCCGCTGAAAAATGATCTGGAACAAAGGGCAAAGCTGTTGTCAAACAGCACACTGATACCATCGATTCCAAAAACAGAAATTGCCGGACTGCTAAAAGAAGCCGACGTATTGTTTGTCGGATTAAAAAATCTGCCGCTGTATCGTTTCGGGATGAGTATGAATAAAGTGTTTGACTATATGGCAGCTGCCAAACCGATTGTTTTTGCGACGAATGTTCCGGATAATCCTGTGCAAATAGCGAAAGCAGGGATCATTGTTCCCCCTGATGATGCCAGAGCAATTGCAAAAGCGGTGCGGACACTATATAATGACACCATTGAATCGCGTGAAAGCATGGGAGAAAACGGGTACCATTATGTAAAGGCACATTTTAGTATGACTGTGATCACAACAAAATTCGAATCGGTATTGAAAAAGGCAAAAAATGGAAATTAAAGAAAATGTATGGAGTGACCGTCTGAGCATGATCATGCTTTTGATGACAGTCGCGTATATCTTTTCACTGGCTATACGGATGATCTGGGTTTATCAGATGGGGGATATGCCGCAGTATCAGTGGAATGGTGAATTGATGATCAACACCAATGACGGTTATTTCTTTGCCAGCGGTGCTCAAAAAGTGCTTGAAGAGATGCATCAGTATAATCCAAGGGTGCCTGACTGGCTAAGCTACGGTGTGGTCTTTTTTACTGTTATGGCGGCAAAGATACTCCCTGTTTCGCTGGATACCATCATATTATACATGCCTGGTGTGATTGCAAGTCTTGTGGTGATCCCGATCATTCTGATCGGGAGGCTTTTTAATTTCACTTTTGTCGGCTTTCTGGCAGCACTGCTCGGATCAATCGCCTGGTCCTATTACAACCGGACGATGATCGGTTACTATGATACCGATATGTTCTCTGCCATGGCACCGATGTTTATCCTCTATTTCCTGCTTCGCACCATCGAATATGAAAACCTGAATAATGCCTTTGTCAGTGCACTGATTGTTTTTGTCTATCCATTCCTCTATGACGGGGGATTGTCGCTTGTCTATGCCATGGGGTTGCTTTATATGCTCTATATGGTGCTGTTTCATCGTAAAGAGGCGTTTACCTATC
>DAOWOG010000084.1 GCA_030642185.1 Helicobacteraceae bacterium
ATCAGCATCAACAGCAGCAAAAAAGCAAAGACGGTGGTCAGTGTTGCCGTCAATACGGCAGGAAACATCTCAGTCGCTCCGACGATGGCCGCCTCACGTCGGCTTTTTCCCTCTTCAAGATGACGATAGATATTTTCAGCAACGACGATCGCTTCATCCACTAACATCCCAAGTGCGATCAACGCACCAAGCAGAGAGAGCATATTGAGACTGAACCCGATCATCTCTGTAACGATCAGACCGATCATAAAACTCATCGGTATCCCGATGGCGACGACCAGTGCGATCCCGCGATTGACAAAGATCATCATCGCCATAAAGACCAGCATCAGACCAAACAAAATGTTAGCGAAAACGGTGTTAAGACGATTGCGTATCCAGATCGAGGTATCTGTATAGACCTCAAATTTCAGATGGCTGTAGCGCACTTCATACGCTTTTAACAGCGTGCGTATCTCTTTGACCAAGGCAATCGCGTTGCCCGATTTTGATTTGGTGATGTTGATCGAGACATTGCGCTGACCGTTATAATGCGACAGCTCGGCCTCATCCGCAAGTTCAAAAGAGACATCGGCAATGTCTCCAAGGCGGATACGCTTTGTACTAACCGTAATCAGGGAGTTTTCAACACTAACACGATCTTTTTCCCCGTTATAGGTACTGATATACAGATGCTCTCCGCGCTGTTTGATCGTCCCGATAGGAAAGATAGAACTCAGATTCTGCAAGGATGCAACCACACTGCCCAGTTCCAGGTTATAGGCACGGATCTTCTCTTTATTCAGACGGATCACAAGTTCATCATCCGAATCACCGCGAATGGTGATCTCACTGAGTTCCTTAAACTGACTGAGCGAGCTTTTCAACTCATCGGCACGTTCCAGAAGCTCTTTGACTTCTACATCACCGGCAATCGCGATCAGCACAAGCGGAATCGTCTCTTCATGAATTTTTGCGATCGGTTCATTCATATCAGAAGGAAGGTCACGCTTGGACTGGGCAAGAATATCTTTGACATCGTTGAGAACATTAATGTTGCTTGAGCCGGGTTTAATGTCCGCAATAATAGAAAACGAGCCGTTTTTGATCGTCGTCGTCACGGTGTCGAGTTCATTGATATTTTTCAGATCATCTTCCACCGTTTTGACGACCAATTTATCGAGGATATCGGCACTGGTTCCGGCGTAACCGCCGCTAATCGAAATTTTATCCATCTGAACCGGCGGAAAAATCTCTTTGGGAATGTTAATGTAGGCAAAAATGGAGAGCAAAATAATAAAAATCAAAAAGAGGTGGTTCAAAAGCGGTTTGTCAATAGCAAACTCAATAACGCGTCTTATCATGTAAAAACCTTACTCAAACATGGTGTCAAGCACCTGATTTTGAAATCGCATCTGCTCTACTTTGTAGGTAATGATCCGTTGCTCTTCGAGCAGCGTATTATATTCGCGTTGAAGCAGCGCAATATCGCGGCTTATGTAATAAATCTGGTTTTGCAGATATATTTTGGGAAAAAGCAGAAGCCAGGCGATGAAAAGTACAAGAAGCAGTCCGATCAGAAAACGCACACCCATCTGATTTTTGACTTCGATGACCTCTTCGACTTCATCTAAAATAAAATCTTTATCATTCATGGCAGTTCATCTTAAAGAGTCGCAATTTGGCACTCCGGCTTCTCGGGTTGGACTTAAGTTCATCCGCTTGAGCCATAATGGGCTTTTTACTGATCACTTTTCCAAGCGCATGGTTGTTGCCGCAGGTGCAGCGCATCGCTTCGGGAGGACAGATACAGTTTTTTGACCATGCGGCAAAACGCTGTTTGACAATCCGGTCTTCCAAGGAGTGAAATGAGATAATGGCGATCACCGCATCGCTCAGACATGCCTCTTCGATGGCATCGAGCAGACGTTTCAGTTCTCCGAGTTCGTCATTGACTTCGATTCGAATCGCCTGCATGACCAGGGTCGCCGGATGTATCTTCTTTCCCCTCGGCGCATAGGGACGTACCGCATCCGACAAAGCTTTTGCCGATAGAAACGGCCGTTTTTCCACGATAACAGAAGCGATTTTTTTGGCATTGCGCAGTTCACCGCACTCGCGCAATATCCGCTCGAGTTCGCCTTGCGTATAGGTGTTGACCACCTCGGCCGCACTCAAAGGGTTTGATCTGTCCATCCGCATATCGAGTACATCACTCTCAAACGAGAAACCGCGTTCACTCTGATCAAGTTGAAGCGATGAAACCCCGATATCCGCCAGGATTCCTTTGATCTTCTCTTTTTTATGCTCTTTAATGATCTCTTTTATAACCAAAGAGAAGCGTCCCTGTTTAATCACAGCACGTTCTGCATAAGGTTCAAGACGCTGATTTGAAAAAGCGATAGCCGTACTGTCCTGATCAATGCCGATCAACGAAACGTTCGGATTGGCTTCAAGCAGCATGGACGTATGACCTGCATACCCCATCGTACAATCAACAATACTACCCTCTTTTATACCATCAAATGCATCAATAACTTCACGATACAAGACAGGAATATGCGGACTTTTTTTCAAATGCAACTCTTTTAATCTACTTGAAATGATATTTTACACAATAGGTACTTATACCCACCAATTAGACATCCAAAGATTCTTCGCGTATTCAATTGATGGCGTAATATGCTACAATCACCTTCATGAATAAACAACGTCTCAGGGACCAACTCACATCATTTTCACTCTCCATGTTCCGAAAAGACTTTTTTGGTATCTATCATGGCGGGATTTCTGCCAAAACCGAAAACAACCGTTTTATTATCAATACAAAAGAAGCGATTTTTGATGCACTCGACAATGACGCATTGATCGAACTCTATTTCCATAAAGATTATCGCTGGAGAGAAGCCAGTATAGATGCGGATATCCACCTGGGAATTTACAAACAGATTACGGATGCAAAATATATCACATTCAGCATGCCGCCGTTTACAACCGCCTATTCGCTTGATCACAATATTATCATTCCAAAAGACTATTTTGGCTACAAAGAATTCGGCTCCATCGCCATTTATGATCCTAAAGAATTTGACAATTGGTATGATCGGGCATCAACAGAAATTGCCTACTATTTTCAACATCACGACAGTGACATAATGGTCATTAAAGGCTATGGCGTTTATAGCTACAACCGTGATCTTCACACCCTCGCAAAACAGCTGGCCATTTTAGAAAAAAGCTGTCGTTTGCTGATGCTTGACACCGGTTTGGGAAAACTGGATCTGGATATATAACAGGTCTGTTTTAATACAAACAGGCTTTTCCTTTTTCCAATTGCTCATAAACTGCTTTTTTATTCTCCAAAACCTCTAATCAGGGGCTATTGCACCATATGGTATCACGCTGACAAGTACAAACATATGACAATACAAGAGCCTTTTATTTTGTTAGCACTATTATAATTTATAATTTTATTTGTCGATTGCAACAATAAAATATTTTCCAAAATACAAATATAATATAATCATTTATATTAATGAACAACTATTTTTACCCAACTTGCCAATGCTTATACAATTTTGACAGATTCTTGCACTAATAAATGAATTTCAAGAGGCCATTCTAAGGCAGCTTTAATCCTAAAAAACTTAAAATAGCTTAATTATATACTACACTAACAACTAAGGCTAACACAACAGATGATTACATGGATGCAGCATCATAGAAAATACCTTGTCATTACTATTTGGATATCAACAATCGCATTTGTCGGAGCCGGTTTTGTCGGTTGGGGACAATACAGTTACGGCGATAAAGCCGGCGCGGTTGCAAAAGTGGGTGAAAGCTCGATCTCAATGCGTGAATTACAGCAATCCTACAGTCGATTATATTCCCAATACAACAAGATGTTTCAGGGAAACTTCGATGAAGCACAGGCAAAAAGCCTTGGTCTTGAGAAGCAGGCCCTTCGTCAACTGATCGATCAGGCACTGATTTTAAATCTGGCTAACAGCTATAACCTGAAAGTGACTGACGGTGAATTGCTGAGCGAAATTCAGGCTCAGGAAATGTTTTTCCAAAACGGCACTTTCAATAAAGAAGTTTACAAAAAAGCCCTTCGTCAAAACAACCTCTCCATGCAGGAGTATGAAATTGATGTACGAAAAGCGATGCTGATCCAAAAAACACTGGCACTTTTTTCTCCCAATGTTTTACCGCTGGAAACCAAAGCACTTGACACGGCACTTTTCATAGCCGACAAAGTTGAATACAAAATTTTAACGGCGGACATGATCTCACTTGACATGTCAGAAGAAGCTATTAAGTCATTCTGGCGGGAACGTCAGCAAAACTATATGACGCTTCCTTCTTATACCCTTGAGGTGATCACTCAAAAACCGCTTTCAACTTATCCTGAAGAAGCGGCACTACAAGAGTACTTTCAGAGTAATAAATCAGATTTTTTCAATGAAGCAGGTGAACTCCTCTCTTATGAAGAGGCAAAAGATCAGGTCATAGCTGCCGTCAATGACAAAGCAACGAACAAAGAAGCACTTCGCACCTACATCGCTTTCAAAAAATCAAAACTCGATCCTTCTGTCATTAAAGAGACATTAACGGTAGACAATCAAAACAATCAACTGACACAGGAAATTTTTGCTGAAGTTCAGGCACTGACTGTGACAAAACCTTTTCTTAAACCGCGCAAGATCAACGGCAAATATACCATCATCAAACTGCTGAAGCTCAATCCGGCGGAACCTAAAACATTTGAAATAGCAAAAGAGGAAGTGACAAAACAGTATACGAAAGAGCAGACAAGCAGTCAACTTTTGGCACTCGCTGAAAAGTCTGTTGCAACTTTTTCGGGAAAAACCAGCGATTTCCTGACACGTGATGATGCAAATGCATTAGAGGGACTTAACGATGCAGAAGCAAACGAATTTTTAAATGTTCTTTTTGAGGCTGAGAAACCACAGGGAATTGCAGGCCTTCAAACACAGAAGATCGTTCTTTATAAGATCGTTGATCAAAAACTGATGAGTAAAGAGGAGATGGATCAGACCGACAGTGTTATGCGTTTGAAGAGTGCTATGATGGAAAAGGGACTGATCAAACAACTCAATAACAAGTACAAAACCGAGATCTTCCTCGAAGGGATATAAGTGAATAGTAGAAGTATCCTCGCCATTGACATCGGATCAACAAAAATTTGTGCTGTGATAGCAGATATTGGCACGGACAACAATATAAAAATCACAGGTGCAGGAATAGCCAAAGCGCAGGGACTTAAAAAAGGAAGTATCACCAATATTGAACTTGCTTCCAGATCTATCAAAGCAGCTTTGAGTGATGCAAAACGTGTTTCCGGATCAGAGATCAAACGTGCCATTGTCTCCATCTCGGGAGCCTATACGAAAAGCTTGAATTCAAGCGGTATTGTCAACATCCCCAATAAAGAGATCTCCATTAAAGAGATCAGCCGTGTTATGCATACATCACTTTACAATGCAAACATCCCTAACGAATATGAAGTACTCCATACCCTTCCTTTTAATTTTACGGTTGATGATCAGGACTACATAGAAGATCCTTTAGGCATGAACGCTTCGCGTCTTGAAGTTGAAACACACATCATTACAACACAAAAATCCAATCTCAACAATCTTAAAAAAGCAGTGCGCGCTGCAGGCGTAGAGGTGGAAAATGTCATACTTAACGGCTATGCATCCGCTATCGCTGTCTTAAATGAGGATGAAAAAGAGTTGGGTGTAGCGGTGATAGATTTGGGCGGGAGTACGAGCAATATCATTATTCACTCCGGAAGCTCTGTCCGCTATAATGATTTCCTCGGTGTCGGTTCAAACCATATTACCAACGATCTTTCTATGGCGCTTCACACACCGCTCAACATTGCCGATACCGTTAAAATGCAATACGGTTCACTCAATGAACCGAGCAGTGACCTTATAGAACTTCCGGTCATCGGAGATGAAGAAACCACCCATGAAGTCTCGCTCGGTGTGGTTCATAATGTGATCTATGCCCGTGTTGAAGAGACCTTGATGATCATCGCACAGTCACTGGATAAAAGCGGCCTCAAGGATTTGATGGGTGCCGGTATTGTTTTAACCGGAGGGTTTAGCAAAATGGAGGG
>DAOWOG010000203.1 GCA_030642185.1 Helicobacteraceae bacterium
CATCTGTTGGCGCTGCCGATCTCATATTTTGAGAACCGCAAGGTGGGAAATATCATTGCCCGTGTCAGAGAGCTTGATCAGATCCGCCAGTTCATCGCCGACAAGTCTGTTACCCTGTTGCTGGATATCCTCTTCTCTTTTGTCTTTGTCATTGTGATGCTGCTTTACAGTGTGAAACTGACTCTGATCGTTTTAGGATTTGTTTCGGTCATCGCCGCGATCAACCTGCTTGTTACCCCGGAACTGCGCCGCAGGCTCGAAGAGAAATTTCAGATGGGCGCGCACTCCAATGCCTATCTGGTTGAAGCGGTGACGGGAATCCAGACGGTCAAAGCAACGGCCATAGAAGGCTCGATGCAGAAGCGCTGGGAAGATCATCTTGCTCGATATGTCAATGCCGGTTTTAACCTGACCAACCTTTCCAACATCCTTGGCGGGGTATCGGGCACCTTGCAAAAACTGATGACGATCTCCATGCTCTATATCGGAGTGACGCTGGTACTGGAGAACAAACTGAGTGTTGGACAGCTGATTGCCTTTCAAATGTTCGCTAACCAGTTCAGCGGTCCAATATTACGGTTGGTACATCTATGGAACGAGTTTCAGCAGACCCTGCTCTCCGTTGACCGCATCGGGGATATTCTCAATGCCCCGACCGAGCAAAGCAATGCAAAAGCGATTACGCTGCCCTCTTTAAAGGGTGATGTCCGGTTTGATAATCTCAGTTTTGCCTATGCTCCGGGTGCGCCGCAGGTGATCAAGGAGTTCAGTGCGACATCTCAAGGAGGAATGAGTGTCGGGCTGGTCGGACGAAGCGGCAGCGGAAAAAGTACTATCACCAAACTGCTGCAGCGGCTCTATGTCGCCAATGGGGGAGCCATTTACATCGATGGTGTCGATATACGTCATATGAATCCTAAGTGGCTGCGTAACAACATTGGCGTAGTGCTGCAGGACAACTACCTCTTTAGCGGAACCATCAGGGAGAACATCGCCCTGTCGCGTCCTAATGCTGCCATGGAACAGATCATAGAAGCGGCCAAAGTTGCCGGGGCGCATGAATTTATTGCAGAATTTCCGGAGGGGTACGACACAGAAGTAGGTGAACGCGGCTCCTCGCTCTCAGGCGGACAGAAACAGCGCATTGCCATTGCCAGGGCACTGCTCACTAATCCTAAGATACTCATATTTGATGAGGCGACCTCTGCTCTTGACTACGAGTCAGAAAAGATCATTCAGGATAACCTGAATCTCATCAAAAAAGGACGTACCATGTTTATCGTCGCACATCGGCTCTCCACTGTGAAGAGCTGTGATGTCATTCTCGTGATGGAGAAGGGCAAGATCATCGAGAGTGGCTCTCACAAAGAACTGATGAGCAAAAAGGGTTATTACCACCATCTTTACAGTATGCAGCAGGAATAGTATGGGACTTTTCAGTACAAAAGATCGGCATGAATTTAAACCGTTATTAGTGGAACTCGAAGATTCTCCAGTCTCGCCTCTAGCCAGATGGCTGCTTTGGGTGATGGTTGTATTTATGATACTGGCATCGCTATGGCTCTATTTCGCCCAGATCGATGTGGTTGTCAGTGCCAGGGGCAAGGTGATCCCCGATGGCGAGATCAAAGTGGTTCAGCCCATTGAAACCGGGGTGATCTCAAAAATACTGGTCAGAGAAGGTGATCTTGTCAAGCACGGAGAGATCTTGATGGAGATCGACCCTTCGGTGACCGAAAGCTCGTTAGCGACCAAAGAGGAGCACCTGTTTCAGCTGCGTATAGAGATACTGCGTCTTAACGCTTTGATCGACGAGACCCATTTGGAATTACCGCAGGATGCTGACAATACAGTGATCATTGCGACCCAACAGCACCTCTACCGTACAATGAAATCCGAGTATACTGAACAGACACAACTCATCACCGAGCAGCTTCATCAGGCCGAAGATCAGCTGCAAGCCGCCAAGATCGACCGCCAGCGCACTACAAAACTTCTCAAAAGTGCAACGGCCAAAAAAACACGTTTGGAACAGGTCCTCGACATCATTGCCCATAACGAATACGAAAAAGTACGAGAAGAGGTCATAAACTACGAAGAGCAAGCGGGGATGAAAACCCATGAGATCAGTCAGGCTAAAGCGAAGATCGCCGAGCTTCACAACCAGAAAAATCTCTATGCAAGGCAGTTTAAAAACCGTCTGCTGGAGACCTTGAGTCAAAAACGCATCGAAGCCTCACAGTTAAAAGCCGAGGTGGAGTCCATCGCCTTTAAAAAATCGAAACAGTATATCACCTCCCCGGTAGACGGTCACATCGGCAAACTCTATGTGCATACCGTAGGCGGTGTCGTTACCCCTGCCGAGAAACTGATGTCAATCATCCCGGCCGATACTCCGCTGGTTTTAAAAGTGACGGTGCTAAATCAGGACATAGGGTTTATTGTCAAAGATATGGAAGTAGCCATAAAGGTTGATACCTTTACTTACCAGAAGTACGGCCTGATCGACGGTAAGGTGCTGCATATTTCAGACGATGCGATCGAAGATGAAAAACTGGGTCCGGTGTATGAGGTCTTTGTTCAGCCTCTTGCTACCTACCTTGAGCATAACGGCAAGCAGTACGAACTGCATACGGGGATGAGTGTAAATGCGGAGATGAAAGTTGGCAAACGCAGAGTAATTGAGTTCTTTATCTATCCGGCGATACGGTATCTGGATGAGGGGATTAGTGTGCGATGATGCGTTTCAACTTTGTAGGTTGTCAACTAATGAGATTGTGTTACTTTGTGTAATAGTTATCAAAAAATAACAAATAAAATTTAAATAATGTGTATTTATTTAAAATAATTGTTAACATTTAACAATCGTATTGCAATAAAAATTTGTATGAAAGAGAAAATAGAAAATGAAGAAGATATTTATAACAGCATTGCTGTTTAGCTTGGTGGGATTAGCAGCAACCTTGCAGGCAGATGATCAGGCCACTTATACTATTACAGGTACCAAAGATAAACGATTAGACGCGTGGTATAGTGCAACATATGTGAGTCAAAACCTTGAAGATGAAGCATGTTCGCATTATGCCAGACACAAAGGATTTAGACGTCCTAAAATTGCCAGCAGGGGCATTGGGATTGAGGATGTGAATTACACTATTAAGCTTCCTATCACTTTAGCTGAAGATGAAAATAACTGTAATTATCGGTTTTCAGGGTTAATGTTAATTATGCGGCGAATGAATGATGAAAAGCTCTCCTCCATTCATTATATATTAAGTGATCAAAAAGAGGTCAGACCTGTGTATTGGAAAACAGAAAGGGGAGAGAGTTATGATCCACATCCCGATACCCCCCCGTCTCTGGTTACTGATAAAAAATATTTCCGTATTGCCAAAGAGACGGCGTTTTTGTGTAAGACCTATTGGTATGAGTATAGACAAGGAAGTGATTTTCACTGCACCATGCAAATTGGAGATGGTTTAAAGGGAAATAAGTTTATCCCAAGTCGAAAATTCAAGTCATTTGTCAATCAGGTTACCCATCCAAAATTCGGGGTCGATGAGATCAAAGATGAGACGATGAAGATTGACATTTTGGTAGATGAAAAAAACTGTAAAACAGTAAAAAATAGAAAAGTAGTTCCCGACCACTTCAGAGAAGTGGGCACGTGGCAAAAATTTAAAAACTTATTCTAAAAGGCAAAACTATGGCAAATACGATCAGAATCGGAGTCTTTTTTGACGGTACCGGCAATAATATGTGGAATGATATGGCCATCAATGATGGGTCGATGAGTAATGTAGCTAAGCTTTATGAATTATATCGAATGAAAGGATATGAAGTTCGGTATGCCGAAGGTGTCGGTACGGAAGATTATACGCAGGGAAACACTTTTTCTGATGAGATTATCGCAAAAATTAGAGATGAAGGCTATGATCGAACTAAAGAATATCGGATTACAGGTTTGGCAACGGGCTATGGCGCCAAAGCTTTAGTTGAACAGAAGTTGGCTGATATAGAAACATATATAAAGCTACATCC
>DAOWOG010000163.1 GCA_030642185.1 Helicobacteraceae bacterium
CGTTAGATCCGATGGTTCCTATCTGCACTCTGCCGTCTATCAGTCAATTGGACCAACCTGAAAAAAATTATCAGGACGGTTACAACCAGGGGCATAAAGAAGGCAAACAAAAAGCTACTGCTCAGTAAAGTTTTATCTTTTTTGAAACGTTTCAGAAGGAAGTTCAAAGAACATTTTTTTATATTCACTTGAAAAATGACTCATATGGGAAAAACCATATTTAAAAGCGATCTCTGAAATATGCATACTGCCTGGATTTACTGAAAGCAGCTCTTTCCTGATCGCATTCAGACGAAGATTTTGAAGGTATTTTTTGGGTGAAAAACCGTAGTTTACTTTAAAAGTATCATGAAGCTGACGTTCACTGATGTCAAGTTGCTCTACCAGTTGATCTATCGTGACTTTTTTATTGACATTTTCATGCAGCAGGTCACGCACTTTACTGACTTGAAACTTCATTCGCTCTTTGGATCTGACTTCAAATACGATACAATCAAAGATATGCTTAATAATCGCTAATTCTATCTTATTGTAATCTTTTAGCAGTGTCAGCTGAAATGATTGACTTTGAATGTACTTCATCCAACGCAACAGCCCTTGAGTAAAGTATGCTGCTTTATCAGCCTGGATTAGAAACCGTCTGTTTTCTACTATCTCTTTAAGACTCTGACCGAAATAGTTATGAAATACATTGAAAAAAAGCTTTTTTTCAATGACCATAACATACATCTCGCTCTTTGTATGACTGATAATATCCATCTCTTTACCATCGCCTATAAAGATAAGTTCATTTGAATGGAGATGACTGTTCTCAAAGGCTGTAGACTCAACCCCCACAACAAAACCCAATAAAACAGCACCTGATGGAAGCCCCCCTCTGCGCATAACACCATGGGAATATGTAGAATATCCCAATTGGATATTGGGCGTATGCACTACTCTCATGGATGTCTTGAACAACCCTTTTTCAGTCTGTTCACGTTCAACTCCCCACTTATAAGAGTAGTACTTCATCATTTCCAGGTCAATATTTGACTGTTCAATAATAAATCCGGCAGGGAAAAATGATTCTTTTATCTGAATTCCTTTGTACGTTTTCTGTAGAGGTACCTTAACTATTGTAATCAAAAAGAGATAAAATATGGATAATATTACTCCAACGGTTAAGGGCACCTCTAAAATCTGATTTGTGAAAGGATTCCATATTCAAGTTGACTTTATCACTACATTTTTGATGCCTGTATTAGTGTTTATTATAATGCTGGGTATGGGACTTTCTTTACACATTTCCGACTTTACCAGGGTATTAAGTGCGCCCAAAGCAGTACTGATCGGAATATCTGCACAAATCATTGCTTTACCGTTCATCGCCTTAATGGTCGCACTCGCTTTTAAACTGCCGCCAGAACTCGCTGTCGGTTTAATGATTCTCTCATTTGCACCGGGCGGTACCACCTCAAATATATTTACAAGTTTGGCAAAAGGCGATGTAGCACTTTCGATCAGTTTGACGGCGATTGTCAGTCTTGTCACTCCGTTTACCATCCCGCTCTTTCTCCTGTTCGCAATGCAATATTTTTTGGGTTATGAGAGCGTTGTAGAGATCCCATTCATCAAGACGATGATACAGCTGTTGGTCATTACCGTACTGCCCGTAATCATAGGAATGGTCTTTTTGTCAAAATGGCAAAAAACAGCTGAAAAAACAGAGCCCATAATACGTTACTTTTCAATTATTTTTCTGTTTTTCATCGTTGTAGCAATTGTGATAAAACAGAGAACAGAGATGCTGGAGTTTTTTATGCAAACCGGAGTGTCAACGCTGACATTGAATATTCTTGCACTGGGACTTGGGTATATTTTAGCCAGAACTTTTCAACTGCCTAAAAAACAGGCTATATCGATAGGGTATGAAGTGGGTATTCAAAATGCGCCGCTGGCACTGATCATCGCCGGAACGATCATTGGCAACAACATTATGATGATTCCTGCGCTGACTTATGGCATTTTAATGCTGATCACCGGTTTTTTGTTTAAACTGATTTTATCGCACCTCTAAAAAACATTGAGATCACCCTCAATCTTTCCTATTAACTTTGCCAGGGGAAAGAGGATTGACAAGCCTATGATGACCATAAGCAGTGCTATGATTCCGGCAACCGGTTCTGAAGCGAAGTGTTCACTTGCAATAAGCATTGCAATCGGTGGGTTTCGCAATCCTGTCCCTACCGAGAGTGAAATCTGTGCTGTTCTGTTTTTACCGGCACTCAGATAACCTATGGCCATCGACCCTAAAAAGAAGATGATGATAATCGGGATGACACTTACATTAGAGATAATCACATCCGTATAGAGGTAGATCAGTGCAAAAACAAGCAGTATGACGGAAAGGTTTGAAATTTTATTTGTCCAGGGTGAGAGTTTACTTGCCAGCAGAGGATAATAAGCTTTAATCATCATTCCCGCAATCAAAGGAATCAACATCGTAAAAAGCAGAGAGCGGGCAATTTGCAATGAACTGACGGAGGCATCAGGAAAGATGATGGGGATGACGATAGGCATAAAGAGAATGGAGGTAACGCTCAGCAGCAGCATAAGCCCGATCGAACCGTAAGTATTTCCTTTGGCCGTTTGAACGATCTTGGGAATAAAGGGTGCGCCGGCACCTAATGACAAAAGAACAATACCGATACTCACCCCTTTTGAAGCATCAAAAAACGAGACCAAAGCAAGTGCAAACAGTGGAACGGCTACAAAATTGGCAAGGACGGAAAATATAACGAGTCTCGTCTCTTTGAACTGTTCTATAATATGAGAGATCTTAACACCAAGGCCAAGTGTGATCATGATCCCTGCAACAAAAGAGATCATGGAGACATTGAAAATAGATTGGGCTATATCGTGCATATTATTGACCTTTACTATGTTTATGGTTTAAACGGGCACTCACCATACTTGAGACGATGATCGCCATATAAAAAACACCCACAATCGCTTCAGAATAAACAAAAAATTCGGATACGCTGTTACGCGGTGATATGTCGCCATAACCCAGAGTCGTGAGTGTCACAAAACTATAATAGGCAACACGTGAAAAATTCTCCTGCCAGGGCAAAGACTCAAGGCCATTAAAAGCGTCAGGATAAACATTGAGCAGCAGCAGATAAAATATGGTCCAGATCAATCCAAGCAGCAGGTAGAGGACGATCGAACCGATAATCATATTTTTGTCGATCTCATTGCTCATGATTATCTGCCTAAAAGAGAGTTGAAAGGAGCCTATAAAAAATACCAATAAGGCAAGAAGATTAAAATACTCTACGAATACTGCCGTATTAAAAATCCTTTGAGTCGCAGTAAACGCAAGCAAAGTCGCTACGATAAAATAGACAGTCCACTTCCATCTCTTATCCCTTTGAAGTGTGCGCACTCCGACTAACATGATCAGCAGAACAACAAATTCTATGATATTATCGATCCAGGGTGACTGGACTTGCCGCAACAACACTATTGAAAAGAGCAATAATACCAGAGCAGCAAACAAGAAACTAAAGTTATTTTCGTGCGAGATCTTTTTCATCTACGATGATACTTCCCGCGATTTTTCTGACAACCCATCGTTTACCTCTTCTTCCATCCAGACCATAAAAAGCTTGTACGCCAGTGCCAGGCCGACTGCACCTATGAAGAGTCCTAAAATACCCGAAAGGATCATTCCGCCGATAGCACCGAGCAGGATAACCAGCATCGGGATATCCACTCCTCTTCCAAGCAGCATCGGTTTTAAGATATTGTCACTGAGACTGACTATTATGATATAAATGGCAAAAATCGTTGCCGGTGTTGCATCTGCATAAGAGAAAACATACGCAATAATCGGTCCAAGAATGATAATGGAAGGCATTTGAATAATGGCAAAAAAGAGGACGATAAATGCCCACAACCAAGCCAATGGGACACCAATTGCCATCATTCCGATCAGAGCGAGCACTGACTGAATGATCGCAATTCCGATAACCCCCTGTACTACACTGCGAATCGTCAAGGCAGAAAGCTCTGCCCACGCTACCCCTTTTTCTCCTAGTAGACGACGAGAGACAGCTTGGTAAAGATTAACACTTCCCTCACTTTTAGTTAAAAAGAGTGCGGCAATGACCAAAGAGATGACAAACTGTAAAATACCGCCGAATGCACTGCCGAGTACCGAAGCAATGGTTCCGGCATACTCTCTGATCTGAGGCCTGAGCTTTAGCAGTGTACTCTCCAGATTATTGGCTGCATCGCTCCAGAATGTGTATACTTTATCGCCGATAATCGGCCAGGAAGCCACATTTTCAGATGGCGGCGGCACACTCAATGTACCCTCTCTCAAGTCATGTGCCAACTGCTGCGAAGAGTTGATGACTGAATCAGAAAGCGAAAAGGTCGGCACCAGCAGAGCGGCCACGGCCCCTATAGTGATGAGTACAATGATCAGCGTTCGTTTGCCATGAAAACGCTTTTCAAGCTTATCGATCAACGGAGCAAATGCTACGGCAATAATGATCCCCCATAACACCGGAACCAAAAAAGGTTTTAGCAGTGCCAGGGCATAATAGAGTATAACCCCCAGCAGCACTGCTTTTATAATGATCTCTATTGAGAGATTTACGATCTCGTTTTTTGTCATATTAAGACTCATTTTTTTCCTTACATCGTGATGCAATACTGAAGAATAACTATTTGAATCATGCCATAGTTC
>DAOWOG010000207.1 GCA_030642185.1 Helicobacteraceae bacterium
TGTAAGAGTTGATCCAGTGTGGAGGAAAAAACTTTGCTTCACCGTTGTTGGTTTTCTCAATCGATTTTTTAGCGACTTCGCTTCGAACAAACCACTGTTTGGAAATGTAAGGCTCAACAATATTTTTACATCGGTAGCAGTGTCCGACCTGATGTTTATGGTCTTCTATTTTAACTATAAAGCCCTCTTCATCGAGTCGCTTGACAATGATATCACGTGCTTCAATACGCTCAAGGCCTTTAAACTCCTCGGCATAGTCGTTCAAAATACCTTTCTCATCAAAAACGGTGATAAACTCCAGATCGTGTCTTTTTCCGACTTCGTAGTCATTTTGATCATGGGCGGGCGTTACTTTAACCACGCCGGTTCCAAACTCCATATCCACATGCTCATCGGCAATAATAGCGACTTCTCTGTCAATAAGCGGAAGTTTGATCTTCTTGCCGATTAAATCTTTATAACGCTCATCATCAGGGTGAACCATCACCGCAGTATCGCCAAAATAGGTTTCAGGACGTGTCGTAGCCACTTCCACATGCCCGCTTCCATCTGCAAACGGGTATTTGATATGATAGAATTTACCGTTATGGTCTTCATACTCAACTTCTATATCGCTTAAGGCACCATCATGGGTACACCAGTTGACCATATAGTTTCCGCGTACGATAAGTCCATCATTATAAAGATGAACGAAGGCCTCTTTAACGGACTTCTGAAGTCCCTCATCCATCGTAAAACGCTCACGATCCCATGCGGGAGAGACACCCATTTTACGAAGTTGATCTGTCATAATACCGGCAGATTCTGCTTTCCAGGCCCAGGCGCGCTCCAAGAACTTTTCACGTCCAAGTTCTTCTTTGCTTGTGCCCTCGGCTAAAAGCTGTTTCTCCACAACATTCTGAGTTGCGATACCGGCATGGTCCGTTCCCGGCTGCCAAAGTGTTTTATAGCCATCCATCCTTTTGAAACGCGTGATGATATCCTGAAGGGTAAAGGTGAGTGCGTGTCCAATGTGCAGGCGGCCTGTCACATTGGGAGGCGGCATCATAATAGAGAAGTTTTTTCCTTCTTCCTGGATGGCTTTGTTACCATCTATCTCAAAGTATTTACGCTCTTCCCAGCGTTTATAATAGGCTTCTTCTACTGCTTTTGGATCATAGGTCTGTTTGGACATAAATTAGTACCTTGTAAGCGTTAAAAATTTTAAGCGAATTATAGCGAAAACCTTGTAATATTCGACTATATAATGCATGATGAAGCGTTATAAAACTCTTGGCTGTGTGCTGGTGTAATAAAGGAGAGAAGTGCCACTTTCACGACTTAATCCTGAACAGTATAAGGCTGCTACGGCCTCTTATGGACACAATCTTATCATTGCATCTGCCGGTACGGGAAAAACCTCGACAATTGTCGGACGGATTGCTCATCTGCTTGGCCAGGGGGTAAAACCGGAAGAGATACTGCTCTTGACCTTCACCAACAAGGCTGCGCAGGAGATGGTAGAACGGATTGCTACGTTTTTTGGCAAACAGATCGCGTCAAAGATCGATGCCGGAACGTTTCATGCCGTGAGTTATCGCTGGATCAAACGCTTTGAAGGCAAAGTGGTGCTTAAACAGCCCCGTGAGCTTAAAACACTTTTTCGAAGTGTGTATGAAAAACGAAGTTTTCACCATCTTGAAGGTGACAGTGCACCCTATGGTGCCAACTATCTTTATGATCTCTACTCTTTTTACCAAAATACCGAGATGCAACGCTCTTTTGAAGCATGGATCGCCGAACGGCAAAGCGAGCATGATATCTATGCCATGATCTATGCGGATGTGATCGATGAGTTTGAAGCGCTGAAAAAACAGTACGGATTTTTAAACTTTAATGATCTTCTCATCCATATGCGTACGATTTGTGCAGAGAAGCAGCTGGGCTATAAAGAGGTTCTGGTAGATGAATATCGGACACCAATGCACTGCAGGGAACGCTCATTGATGCGATGCAGCCGCCGTCACTCTTTTGTGTCGGGGATTATGATCAAAGTATTTATGCTTTTAACGGAGCCGATATCTCAATCATCGGCTCTTTTGATAAAAAATTCCCGGACGCTGTTATACACACCCTTTCAAAAAATTACCGTTCTACCGTTCCGATTCTTTCTCTGGCAAATAAGGTGATTGCCTTTAATGAGCGTATCTATCCCAAAAAGCTGGAAGTGACTCGTCAGCAGACAGCGATACCGCCAAAACTTTTAGTCTATGATGAACTGTTCGATCAGTATCATGCTATCGCGCGGCTCATTTATGACTCCAAAACCGAACATGATGAGATCGCCGTCATTTTCCGCAACAACTCCTCGGCAGACGGGATTGAAGCGACGTTGAGAGAACTGGGCCTGCCCTGCAGAAGACGGGGCGGTACGAGCTTCTTCGACTCCAGAGAGATCAAAGCAATGCTTGATATCTATACGCTGCTGGTCAACGAGAATGATATGATGGCTTTTATTCATCTGCTTGAGTATGCCAAAGGTGTTGGGAGTGCCACCGCCAAAGAGCTTTTTATTGCACTGCAGAAAGTTGGCGCAGGATCACTTCTGCACGGTTTTTTTGTACCGGATATTTCCATCTCCAACCCTTTTGAAAAACGCAGGCTCAATACGCAGCTCGGACTGTTTGATGATTTTTTGGAATTGGGCAGTGCCGGACGTTTCGGCTCGTTGGGCCTGGAGATGAAATTTTTAAAAAACCCGGTGTTAAAACATCCTAAACTGACCAAAGACGGAGCAAAACTTTTACATGAGCTCTATGTGCTGCTGCGCTCCATTCATGGACTGAAACAGCCGCGGACAATTGTGCAGAAGATCGGCTCTTCCGATTTTTTTGCTTCCATTGTTGATTCACTCTCATCAAAGCGGGCTCAGTTGGCTGACGGCAGTGTGGATGAGAAGTTAAAAAATGAGTCCAAAGAGCGGATATACCGCAAAACACAGGTTTTGCTGGAACTTTCAAAACCATACAGTGATCATGAACGGTTTTTAAATGCAATGATCCTCGGTTCTCAGGACCTGACACAGGGTGAAGGGGTACACCTTTTAAGTATTCACGCCTCCAAAGGTCTGGAGTACAAAGAGGTCTATGTAGTTGACCTGATGGACGGGCGATTTCCCAACCGCAAGCTGATGAGTCGGGGCGGAAGCCTGGATGAAGAGCGGCGGCTCTTTTATGTCTCTGTCACACGGGCCAAAGATGTGCTTTTTTTAAGTTATGCCAAATATGACAAGATCAAAAAAATGAATTTTGTGGCTTCACAGTTTTTATATGAAGCAGGGTTGCTGCAGCAGGATGAAGATTATAAGGCATTGGTGAAAAAAGAAGAGAAAGAGTAGATCTCTCTTCTTTTACTTTGCTTAACGCCCTTGAGCCGCATCTCCGAGTGACCACATCGGTAGGAAAATACCGAGTGCAAGCAGCAAAACCATACTGGCAATGACAAAGAGCATGATCGGCTCAATCGCTTCAGAGAGCCCGTCGATGATGGCGTCAAACTTCATTTTATAATACTCGGTCACTTTTTCAAGCATGGCATCGAGCTGTCCGCCCGACTCACCGGCAGAGACCATCTGTATAATCATATTTTCAAAATAACCTGTATTTGCCAGACCTTCATGCAGGGTACCTCCCTTTTCAACAGTTTGGCGTATGTTTAAGAGTTTCTCCTTCATAGGCATACTGTCAATCATATTTGTGGATGTCTCAAGTGCATCGGCGATGGGAATACCGGCACGAACCAGCTCTGAAAAGACCAGTGTGAAACGGTTGAGTGTTGAATACTTGATGATATTTTTGATAATTATTGTTTTCAAAAGCAGTTGATGCCATTTAAATCGGAAATGCCGATTGTTGTTGATGAAATAGCGGAGAGTGAAAATAAATGTAGCGATTCCTGCAAGCAGGTAGGGACCATAGTTGTTAAAAAGGTATTCGAGTTTGAGCAA
>DAOWOG010000238.1 GCA_030642185.1 Helicobacteraceae bacterium
GATTAATTAAAGTATACAAGCCTGATCACGACCGTTTTTCTTGGCTTTGTACAGCGCTCTGTCAGCTCTCTCTTCGATTTGCATTACATCATAGTCATTATCTTGAAATGTTGAAATTCCCTGACTGAGGGTAAATGAGATCTTCTTTCGATCTTTGACAAGGTCTATACCCATGACCGCCGACTGGATTTTTTTGGCTATTATCAGGGCTTGGTCCACATCAGTTTCAGGAAATAAGATGGCAAACTCATCACCGCCCCAGCGGCTTAAAAAATCACCTGTTCGAATTTGATCGGAGATCTCTCTGCTGAATGATTTGAGAATAAGATCACCGAAAAAGTGACCATGTTCATCATTGATCTTTTTAAAATTGTCGATATCAAGCATGATCAATGAGAGTGGCTTATCGTAGCGTTTTGCATTGGCAAACTCTCTGTTGGCTTCAATGTCAAAGGATCGGCGGTTTAAGGCACCGGTCAGGGCATCTGTATTGGCCAGTTCCAGCAGGCGCAGTTTAAGATGATCATTGTGTTTGATCCATTTGATAATGGCAATGATGATAAATCCGAATCCGACAAGGCGCAGCAGATCTTCGAGGATATGTGCTCCGCCAGGTAAAAAGATGTAAACTTCATCGAGTGTATCCAACAGCAGTGAGATGTAGATAAAGGTAAATCCGCCCAGCAGATAGAAATAGACTTCGCGGATATCAATAACTCTTTGAACAATAAACAAAGAGAGTCCCATGATCAGTGTAATGGTACCGTACGCGATCAAACTGAAATAGTCTATCACATTAACCGGTTCAGAAGAGACATAGTGATAAGAGACAATGATAAGCGATGCAATGACGACTAAAACAGGATAGAGATATCTCAGCCATATAGAATTTTGTGTACTAACTCTTCTTTCACTTGACATCTGTATTCCTAATCAATAAAGGTGACCAATTCTTCAAGCGGAGCACGCTCCGGCTGATAGCTGTTCTGGATGGCACCTTTGTCTTCGTAACCAAGCACGACACTATAGAGCAGTGCCAGATTTTCGGGAACCTCCAGTGTCTTTGCGATGATTTTTCCATATTCAGTTGTTGATCCCTGCGGACAGCTGTCGATGCCAAACTCCTGTGCTGCGAGCATCAGTGTCTGCATATAGGCGCCGCAATCGATGAAAGGACCCTGTGCACCGTCAATCAATGCTTTGTCCACAAAGACAAAAATAACGGTCTGTGCGCCAAACCACCGGAAATTGTCATGCCAGAGTTCTGTTCTTGTCTCCATGTCGTGACGATCGACTTCCAAAACTTTGTAAAGACCTGAGCCGGTTTTAATACGGCGGCGTTTATAAGGATTGACCCATTCAAGAGGATAATACTGGATAAACTGATCAACATCGCCGCCCGCTTCGATATGCGAAATAACACTCTGACCCACTTTATCCAAAACATCTTTGTTACTGACTGCATAGACACTCCAGGGCTGCATATTGGCTCCACTCGGTGTCATGTTCGCCGCTTTAAGGATCTCTTCGAGAATCTCTTTCGGCACCGGTTTAGCCAAATATTTTCGTTTGGAAGAGCGTTTGCTTATCGCGTCAATCACATTAATGTTTTTCATCATTCGATATTTTATCCTCTCGAGCAATAATATAGACGGTTATTATACAATAATTTCATGCAATTAATTATCATTACTATCCATTATAACTTTAAGTGTCTGCAGGACTGACGCTCCCAGGGCATCAAGGTTGTATCCGCCTTCGAGAAAAAAGAGTTTTGGAACTTTTGAACTTTCCATAATGGCAGAGACGATATCACTGATTCCCTCTGTTGTCACTTCAAGCGAAGCGAGCGGATCGGCACGGTGAAGATCATACCCGGCAGAGACCAAAATGATGTCGGGTTTAAAACTTTTCACAACTTTTGGCAGCTCTTCTTCATAAAAAGGCAGAATGTCCTCATCACCGCTTCCGGGAGAAAGTGGAAAATTCAGGGTATAGCCTTCGCCTTTTCCCCTGCCTGTTTCATGCCGGCTTCCGCTTCCGGGATAGGCCGGATACTGGTGTGTGCTGAAATAAAATACAGTTGGATCATCATAAAAAATATCCTGAGTCCCATTGCCGTGATGGACATCGAAATCGACGATCAGTACTTTGTCAAATCCTGCTTCCTGGGCATAGCGTGCAGTAATGGCGATATTATTGAAAAGACAAAAGCCCATTGCCTGCACTGCCGTTGCATGGTGCCCCGGCGGTCGAACAGCTGCAAAAGCTGAAGAGATCTCACCTTTATTAAGCGCTGTAATAGCCGTTATGCCTGCACCGGCAGCTTTGAGGGCCGCTTCATAAGAGTGCTCTGAGGTCTGGGTGTCGGCATCAATGGCATGAGAAGATCTCGAAGCAAGTTCTACCATTTCAATATGTTCGTTGGAATGCACCAGTGAGAGCATCTCTTTTGTGGCACTTTGGGGAGTCAGCCATAAGAGCTCTTTTTTGATCGGTTCAACATAACGCAAAATAGAGCGAAGACGATCCGCTGATTCAGGATGTGAAAAGCCTGTGTCGTGTTCTAAAAAGATAGGATCATAAATGAAAGCTACCGCCATTTTTTCTTCTTCTTTCGACTTCACTGAGTCTTTAGGATTTTTTCAGAAACTTCGTCAGTAAAACAATGCGGGTTCCGTTGACACGGCCTTCGATCTGTTCGGGGTTGTTGGTCAGGGCGATGTTTCTCACTGCTGTTCCTCGTTTGGCCGTAAATCCGGCACCTTTTACTTCAAGGTCTTTGATGATCGTTACCGTGTCACCCGCTTCAAGAATGGCACCGTTGGTATCGCGTGTCGGTGTGCGTTCTTCATCGCTGCTTTCGCTTTGCGCATCTGCCCAGACCTGAACATCTTCTTCGAGGTACAGCATATCGAGCAGGTCCTGAGGCCATCCCTCGTGGGCGATACGTTTAAGCATACGGTAGGCCATAACCTGTACTGCCGGTTCCGTGCTCCACATGCTGTCATTCAGGCAGTGCCAGTGATTTGCATCCATCTTGTCCGCATCTTCAATCTGATCACGGCAGGTTTGACATACCATGACAGATTGTGCTGCACTGCCGTCAGACGGGGCCACTTCATAAACGCCAAGACCATCACCAGAGCCGCAAAGTTCGCAGGCTGAATTGCTGCGCGCTAATAATTCCTGTTCAACACTCATATTGATTTCCTTTAGGGGTGCCCTTTATTTTGTCGTATTATGCCTTTTTCTCTATAAAGCATCCAAAGATAAAATCGATTATCTTCTCCTGAGCCGTTTAGTCCAGGACATTTATTTTATCACCGACATGAATCATATTACTCCACCAATTAAATACCATCTGTTTCGATCACAGCACGGATACCGCCGATGCCTTTGAGTCCGCGTCCTGATTCGGCAAAAACTGATTTAACTTGTTTCAGTGGCTTTTTCGCTTCCGGACCGATGATCAATAAATGAACATGCATAAGATTCCCCGTTAATATTTTTCTAATGATACAAGTATTTCAAATTTATTTACTGAGACTAACTAGGATTTTTAGAGGTGCCCTTAATCAAAATGTAACCTTTTTATGGCTGCAATATGTTACACTTCCGGC
>DAOWOG010000006.1 GCA_030642185.1 Helicobacteraceae bacterium
GACGGGGAGATGTTTCGATACCGCTTCAGTTCACATCTTATCAACCATCTTGTTTACTCACTGCTTGCCTATTCCAAACCAAATGTTTCCGACACGCAAGTGTTAGCTTCTGTTATATCCAGCAGCCAATCCCTTCCAATCGGTTTTGACAAGCCTCTGGAGAAGCAGATCAAAAAACTTAAAAAGATGTTATATCGGGAACTCTATCAGCACAAGCAAATCGTACGAAAGATGTATGCCGGAAAACAGGCAATCAAGGGGCTCTATTATGCACTTATGGAAGAGACTAAAATGCTGCCGCCTTACTACTATCAACAGCTGCAAGTTCGTCAACAGCATAGAGTTGTAGCAGACTATATCGCATCGATGAGTGATCGTTTTGCCCTTAAACTGCATAATGAGCTTTTTGGGCGCAGCTGATTTTACGCATAAATGCGTTTAGATGTAACAAAATCTTTACCTCCTTTTGGATATAATCGCGAAAATTATTCAGCTCTGTTATAAAACTGAAACAGGGTGTCGAAGGAAATCCTTTGCAAAAGATCAGAAATATTGCCGTCATTGCACACGTTGACCACGGTAAAACTACACTAGTTGACGGCCTTTTGAGCCAGTCGGGAACATTTGGTTCACATGAGCATCATGACGAACGTGCGATGGACAGTAACGATATCGAAAAAGAACGCGGGATTACGATTCTCTCCAAAAATACGGCGATCCGTTATAAAGATCACAAAATCAATATTATTGATACTCCGGGTCACGCCGATTTTGGCGGCGAGGTAGAGCGTGTTTTAAAGATGGTGGATGGAGTCCTGCTTCTTGTCGATGCCTATGAAGGGGTTATGCCGCAGACGAAATTCGTGGTTAAGAAGATGCTTGCACTGGGTAAGAAACCGATCGTCGTTATCAATAAAATTGATAAACAATCTGCTGATCCGGATCGTGTTGTTGATGAAGTGTTTGACCTTTTTGTTGCGATGGATGCGACAGATGATCAGCAGGATTTCCCGATTATCTATGCGGCGGCACGTGATGGTATCGCCAAACTTGATATGGCAGAAGAGGGTGGAGATTTTAAATGTATTTTCGAGACCATTTTAAATGAGGTACCGGAGCCGGAGGGTTCACCGGATAATCCTGCCCAGGCACAGGTATTTACACTCGACTATGACAACTATGTCGGAAAAATCGGAATTTCACGTATCTTCAACGGCAGAATTTCCAAAGGGGACAACATTAAATTGGCAAAAGCAGATGGTGAGTTTGTCAATGGAAAAGTTTCCAAACTGATCGGTTTTCTTGGTCTGAACCGTATGGAGATCGATACGGCTGAGGCAGGCGATATCGTCGCAATAGCCGGGATGGAGACGGTGGACGTCGGTGACACGATCTGTGATCCGGTCAACCCGATGCCGCTTGATCCGATGCATGTGGAAGAGCCGACCCTGACGGTTGTTTTTTCCGTTAATGACTCACCGCTTGCAGGAACGGAGGGCAAACATGTTACTTCCAACAAGATCAAAGAACGTCTGGACACAGAAATGACGACAAATGTTGCGATGAGATGTGAAACAGTAGGTGAGGGAAAATTTAAAGTATCCGGCCGCGGCGAGCTTCAGATTACCGTCTTGGCTGAGAATATGCGCCGTGAAAATTTTGAATTCGGTATCAGCCGACCGGAGGTTATCGTTAAAGAGATCGAAGGGGTCAAATGCGAGCCTTTTGAGCACCTGGTAATCGACGTACCTGAAGATTTAAGCGGTACGGTCATCGAGCGCCTTGGCAAACGAAAAGCTGAGATGAAATCAATGCTCCCTATGGGACAGGGCTTTCAGCGTATCGAGTTTGAGATCCCGGCTCGCGGACTGATCGGTTTTCGAGGACAGTTTCTGACGGATACGAAAGGCGAGGGCGTTATGAATCATTCATTTTTGGATTTTCGTCCTTACTCCGGAACGGTTGAGTCCCGTCAATACGGGGCACTGATCTCAACAGAAGCCGGCACTGCAATGGCCTTCTCCGTTTTTAACCTTCAAGATCGCGGAAGTATGTTCATCGCTCCTCAGGATAAAGTTTATGAGGGGATGATCATCGGCGAACACTCGCGTTCAAATGATCTTTCCGTGAATCCGATTAAAGGAAAGGCGCAGTCAAATGTTCGTTCTTCCGGTGCGGATGAAGCGATCAAACTGGTTCCGCCACGAGATATGAACCTGGACAAAGCATTGGAGTGGATCGAAGATGATGAACTTCTGGAAGTTACACCTCAAAGTGTTCGTATCCGTAAACGACTTTTGACGGAAAATGAGCGTAAGCGCGCTTCACGTGCTGTAAAGTAGGTGAACACTCGTTGCCCGGTTTGCCAACTAGTGTAAATCCGGTGACAGAAAATTTTCAATATATGAATCAGGTGTAAAAACGATGCAGAGAAAAAAAATCTATAACCCAGAATCGACTGAACATGTCAACGATCGCCGTATTTTCGGCGGAAATCCTACCGGAATTTTTGAGCTTAACAATATCAAGTACCAGTGGGCATATAATCTGTGGGAGGTAATGCTCAACAATACCTGGTTTCCCAAAGAGGTCGATATGACCCGTGACGTTAACGACTACAAAAATTTGACTGAAGTTGAAAAAACAGCTTATGACAAAGCGCTTTCACAGTTGATTTTTATGGATTCTCTGCAGACAAACAACCTTATTGACAATGTCAATCCCTATGTTACTGCACCGGAGATCAACCTCATCCTTGTTCGTCAGTCTTTTGAAGAGGCACTGCATTCGCAAAGCTATGCTGTTATGGTGGATTCAATTTCGCAAAACAGTGAAGAGATCTATGAACTGTGGCGTCGGGACATGATGCTTAAAACGAAAAATGATGCCATTGCAGCTGTCTATAATGAGCTTTCCAAAAATCCGACTGAAACCAATTTTGTCAAGGCCTGTTTTGCTAACCAGATATTGGAAGGGATCTATTTCTATAGCGGTTTCACCTATCTCTATACGCTTGCACGTTCCGGAAAAATGCTTGGTTCTGCACAGATGATCCGTTTTATCCAGCGTGATGAGGTGACCCACCTGGTACTGTTTCAAAATCTTATCAATACACTTAAGCGTGAACGGCCGGACCTTTTTACAAAAGAGCTCCTTGATGAAGTCTATGCGATGTTCAAAAATGCCGTTGAGCTTGAAGTTGCCTGGGGCCAATACATTACGCAGGGTCAGATCCTTGGTCTGACCGATGATATTGTAGAGCAGTATATTCAGTACCTTGCAGATGACAGACTGCATGCAGTTGGCCTCGAGACGATCTATAATGTCGAGAACCCGATTAAATGGGTGGATGATTTTTCCAGGTTCAATGATCAAAAAACCAATTTCTTTGAAGGTACGGTGACAAACTACTCGAAAGGAAGTCTCAGTTTCGATGACTTCTAGATTTGAAGAGCGCCCTCTCTGTACGCTCCGTTTTAACACGGAAAATGCCTCTTATGAAGAGAACCTTCAGAAGCTGCTTACACTGATCGATGAAGCTGCAGACAGTGCCATTGTCGTCGCTCCCGAGGTTTGTCTGACAAACTTTGACTATGACCATTTTGAAGAAGCCGCTGATTTTACGTTGGTTGCACTGCCTTTACTCCTTGAAAAAACCCAAACTAAAACAGTTATACTCACGATGATAGAGCGTCGAACAGACGGTATCTATAATGTAGCGAAGGTGCTTCACAGAGGTCAGGTTATTCATGAGCAGGCCAAAGCGAATCTGTTCAAGTTTGGCGGTGAGCATGACTACTTTGAAGAGGGAAGCGATGATGAGATTGTCCTTTTTGATGTTGACGGTATCAAGATGGGCATTATGATCTGTTTTGAACTTCGATATAAAGACCTCTGGCAAAAACTTGAAGGTGCGGATATCATTGCTATTCCTTCGCAGTGGGGGAAAATACGAACACAGAATTTCCTCTCTCTCACCAATGCGCTGGCCATTATGAATCAGTGTTATGTTGCAGCCAGTGATACGTCCAACAGTGATATGACAGGTATGAGCGGCATCATCTCTCCTTTTGGAGAAGAGAATCGTAATGAGGACGCAGAGTGCCTGGAGATGCGCTACAGTGAAAAAGAGATTGTCAAAATGCGCCGATATCTGGATGTGGGGATAACGTCTTAGATGAATCATATTACAGCATTGAAAAACAGTCGTCTTGCGAATGAGATCGACAAACAGTTCACGTTAAGCCCGGAGGTAAAAACAGCGATCAGTGAGACGAATCGCGAAGCATTCGTGCCTGCCGGATTTCGCAATAATGCCTATAAACTTGAAGCTTTGCCCATCGGTGGTGCACAGTGGATCAGTTCACCGCTGACAGTTGCAAAAATGACGGAATATCTTCAGTGTGAGGATGCTGATCGTGTGCTCGAGATCGGATGCGGCAGCGGTTATCAGGCGGCAGTATTGTCTAATCTGTTTCGCGGCGTTTTTACGATAGAGCGTATCGACTCTTTGATGATCGAGGCAAAAAAGCGTTTTCGCTTTGAAGGGATCAGCAATGTGCATACCCGTACCGATGACGGCCAAAACGGCTGGATTCAGTATGCACCCTATGATAGAATCCTCTTTTCCGCTTCCGCCAAAGAGATCCCTCAAAAACTGATCGATCAACTCGCTCCGAGAGGTATTATTGTCGCACCGATGGAAAAAAACGGCAGACAGGTCATTACGCGTTTTGTCAAAATCGGAGATGAACTGTTTGAAGACGAGCTCGAAGATTGTGAATTTGTACCGGTGCTTGACGGCGTACAAAAGTGAGTATCGCCAATGTATGGGATGAAAAGTTCCAGCGTGAAGGCTATGTTTACGGTCTATACCCGAATGCGTTTCATGTATCGGAATCAGCCAGGCTTAAATCCAACAGTTCTATTTTATTTCTGGGCGAGGGTGAGGGACGAAATGCCTGTTATTTCGCTTCGAGGGGATTTGCTGCCACTGCTATTGACGCGTCACCCGTCGGCTTACAAAAGACAAATGATCTTGCCAGTCAATTGAATGTTACTGTAGAGACAATATTGCAGGATCTCATGCACTTTGAAGCTGATCAGCAATATGATGCCTTGATGGCCTCGTTTTTGCATTTGAGTGAACCCTGGCGAACACGAATTTTCAGAGAAGTAATAAATGCACTTAAACCCGGAGGTTTTTTTATTGCAGAATTTTTTTCGCAAAATCAGCTTCAGTACAGTTCCGGTGGTCCAAAAAATTCTGATTTGTTGTATACTGTTGATTCGTTACAGGATATTTTTTCCATCAGTTCTGCAAAGATACATTTACTTGAAGAAGTGGTTGCCTGCCTTGATGAAGGCAGAGGCCACCAGGGAGATGCGGCGCTGATACGTATGATTATCGAAAAAAATTAAGGAAAAATCGATGAGTAGAGTGCGCATAGAGCTGGATAAGCTTACACTGGATTCCCTCCTAAACCACAGCGTTCAGGCCTACGCCAAGCGCAATGCCGTAAGCAAAGTCGGCGAGACACCGATGCGCTACGAGGAGATGTATCTGCTTGTGGAAGCAATAAGCGAGGAGCTGCGCTTTAACGGTATTCAAAAAGGCGACAAAGTAGCCTTGTTGAGTGAAAATATGCCGCACTGGGGCATTGTCTATTTTGCAATCACGCGTATAGGTGCAATTGTGGTGCCTATACTTCCCGATTTTCATGCATCTGAGATACGCCATATTTTGCAGCATGCCGAGTGCAAAGCACTTTTTGTTTCATCACGATTGATGAGTGCGGTTGTAGAAGAGAAGCCAAAGAACATTGAGTTCGTAATTCGCGTTGACGACCTGCTGCTGATAGAAAAGTTGAGCAACAAAGACAAAAGGTTCAAAGCACTTCTGAAAAAGGGTGAAGAGGGGCTGAGCCGATTGAAAAAAGGTGCTCTGGATCTTGCACGTAAAGAGCCTGCAGCTGAATCTGATTCGATTCAGGAAGATGATGTTGCCACAATCATTTACACTTCAGGTACCACCGGAAGCTCCAAGGGTGTCATTCTTACCCATAAAAGTCTGGTATTTGAAACCATTGCTGCTCAAAGTATCATTCATATCACCCAGGAAGATCGTTTTCTCTCAATTTTGCCGCTTGCACATACGCTCGAATGTACCATAGGTTTTTTGATTCCGATGCTTAACGGCAGTTCAGTTTATTATATTGACAAGCCGCCTACTCCGCGTATTTTGATCGCTGCTATGGCAGAGGTAAAGCCTACCTTCATGATAAGTGTGCCGCTGGTGATTGAAAAAATATTTAAAAGTAAAATTTTCTCAACATTTCAGAAGAACTGGCTGATTCGATTTCTTTACAGTATCGGGTTCATTCGCATGATATTGCATAAAATTGCCGGTAAAAAGCTGCTGAAGACATTTGGAGGGGAATTAAAATTCTTTGGTATTGGCGGTGCTGCCTTGTCCACACAGGTGGAGATTTTTCTGAAAGAGGCGGGCTTTCCCTATGCCATCGGGTATGGATTGACGGAAACTGCACCTCTTTTAGCCGGTACGGCACCGGGGAAAACACGTATCGGCTCTACCGGACCTGCGCTTGAGGGTGTGGAGCTTAAAATTGATGAAAGCAGTGTGAAAGACGGAGACGGTGAAATTCTTGCCCGTGGTCCAAATGTTATGCAGGGCTATTACAAGGACCCTGAACGTACAGCTGAGGTTTTGGATGACGAGGGGTGGTTTCATACCGGAGATCTTGGTTATTTTGACGATGAAGGATACCTGTTTATCAGTGGACGCTCTAAAAACGTCATAATTGGCCCAGGAGGCGAAAACATCTTTCCTGAACAAATAGAGTCTATTGTAAATGAAAATGAGCTTATAGCCGATTCTCTGGTCTTTGACGATATGGGCAGGCTGGTTGCGAGGATACATCTTGATTATGAAAAAATAGATGAACGGTTTAAAGGCCTTTCCGATTCAGCGATTCATGAGAAGATTGAGGCCCTTTTGGAAGAATTTAGACTACAGACCAACAGTCGCATATCATCCTATTCACGTATACTGCAGTTTATTGAGCAAAAAGAGCCTTTTGTCAAGACCCCGACAAAGAAAATCAAACGTTTTCTCTATACTAACAGCTAACAGTTTTCACCTTATTAGCTGTTAGTTTAACATTATTTTTTACTGATCGATATTTGTAAATCATCATTGAAAATATTTGAAACTTAATCTTGAAATAAGCTAACAAACAATAATAACACCAGTCGCAATCCACTTCTAATTCTATAATTTTATCTCTTTATAATTATATTTATTATAAGATAAATTTAATGGTGTTTTAAACCGTAATAATAATTTTTAGAGCACCTTCTATCAAAGGAGATGTATGAAACATACATATTTGTCACATGAGATGGTTGTTGATGCCTTGGAACATCATCAGATTACCAAGCAAGAGGCTCAAGAACTCGAAAAAGATTTAGACAGATGCAAAGAGTTGAATAATTTAATCAAGATGCAGAGTTTAAAACTCGCGAGCTAGCCGCTAAAGTTTAATTCTTCAAATTTTATATTAGTGCCAAGCAGATAGAGAGATGAATTTGTAAGATTTGTCAATGTCGTATATTTTCCGATAGCTATACCTGCCTGGTTCTTTTCAAACACAATCGAAATCCCATCATCCATATCAATATAAGCCAATTTATCTTCATCCACTAAACGTGCATCAGTTATACCGCTTACTTCAAATTGGATATCTATCCAGTCAAATTCCCGTCCTCTGTCCTGAACAGAGATCGTTAATGACATAACGGAAGGGCTATCTATGACAACTGAACGGACCTCACCGTTAAAGGCGTATTCGATCCGATCAAGGAGATTAATTGCAGTTGATGATGAAAGAGGTTTCATTCTATTGACATCCTACACATTCCATAGAACGGTCTTCAACATCATTGACAGCTTCCGGGGATTGTGAACGCAGGTAATAGGTTGATTTAAGACCCAACTTCCATGCCAGCATATAGATATCATTCAGATACTTTCCGCTGGCTTTGTCAAGCGTTATAAAAATATTCAGGCTCTGTCCCTGATCGATCCACTTTTGACGGATTGAGGCCGCCTTGATAAGAATGGTCTGGTCAAGATCGTATGCCGGTGTATAGTAAGACCATGTCTCCGGACTTATGTTCGGTGCACAAACAGGAATCAGACCGGAGAGGTTCTCTTCAAACCACTTACGTTTGTAAACTGGCTCTATCGCCTGCGTGGTTCCTGTCAGGATAGAGATAGAACTTGTCGGTGCAATGGCCATAAGGTAGCCGTTTCGCATTCCGTCACGTTTGACTTTTTCGCGCAGGGTATCCCAGTCATATGTTGAAGCAAACAGTCCTCCGCGGTCAATCAGGTTGATCACTTCCGCATTTGCATGATCCATCGGCATGATACCGCGACTCCATTTGGAACCTTCAAATTCAGGATAGCTCCCTTTTTCAACTGCCAGATCGGATGAAGAATTAATAACGTTATAGCTAACCGCTTCCATAATCTCGTCGATTTTATCGAAGTGTTCCTGACTACCCCATATGATTCCGGCTTCTGCAAGCATTTGGGATTCGCCCATCACGCCGAGTCCGATCGATCGGCTTCGCATATTGGTACGCTTTACTTTTTCAAGCGGGTAGAAATTAAGATCGATCACATTATCAAGGGCACGTGCCGCTATCGGAACAATACGATCAATATCTTCTTTGGTATTGATACGTGATAGATTGACAGACGCGAGATTACAGACTGCTGTCGCACCGTCGATTTTTTCTTTTTCAACAATATATATCTGCTGTCCGCCAAGAGAATCAAGTGCAGTCACCTTGTTGGCCTGTTTTTCAATGCCACTATCGAGTGTGAGCATTTCATCTTCTTCATAGGTGACATAATCGCCGTTTTCAAACTTCAGCTTGACCTGATAGTGGTTAGGCGAGGTATTTTGAAAAATTTCTGTACAAAGGTTGGAACTTCGTATAACGCCAAAGTGATCATTCGGGTTAGCACGGTTAGCATTATCTTTGAAACACAAAAACGGATTTCCTGTTTCAAAATAACTTGTTAGCATTTTTTTCCATAGATCTTTTGCTTTGGTGCGTTCTTTGATAACACGCTCATCCTGCTCTAACTCGAGATAACGTTTTTCAAACGCTTCACCATACAGGTCGGTAAGCTCCTTGCATTCAAGCGGATCAAAAAGTGTCCAGATCGCATCTTCCTGAACACGTTTCATGAAGAGATCATTCAGCCACATTGCCGGAAAGAGATCATGCGCACGGCGACGTTCCTCACCGGAATTCTTTTTAAGATCAAGAAAGTCTTTGATGTCCATGTGCCAAGGTTCAAGGTAGACAGCGATGGCACCTTTTCGGGTACCAAGCTGATCAACGGCGATCGCTATATCATTTGTGATCTTCAGGAACGGAACTGTACCGCCGGCAGCATTTTTGTGTCCATCGATGTAAGAGCCCATCGAGCGAACCTGTGTCCAATCCCAGCCGATGCCGCCGCCGAATTTTGAGAGCAGGGCCATCTCTTTATAGGAATCAAATATTCCTTCAATATTATCCGGAGTACTTCCGATATAGCATGAACTGAGCTGGTGACGCGGAGTACGCGCATTTGAAAGTGTCGGTGTTGCAAGCATCACTTCAAACTTGGAGATCATGTCATAAAACTTCTTGGCCCAGCCTTGATGATCCTCTTCGTTTTGTGCAAGGAACATAGCAATACCCATGAACATATGTTGAGGCAGTTCAATCGGATGGCTCTCACGGTCTTTGATCAGGTAGCGGTCATAAAGTGTTTTGACACCAAGGTAGTTAAACTGTAAGTCACGTTCGGGAACGATGTATGCATTAAGGTCATCCAGATCATATTTCTCTTTAAGTCCAATGAGAATCCGCCCCTCAGCTTCACCTTTTTCAAAGTATTTCTCAAGTTCGCAGTAGCCTGTAAAGCCATTGACTCGGTGGTACAGATCAAAAAGGAAAAGACGTGAAGCAACGAATGTCCAGTTAGGAGAATCGACGTCGATTTTTTCGACTGCCGTCTTTATCAATGTTTCCTGAATCTCACGTGAATTGATGCCGTCACGAAATTGAATCTGGGCATCTACTTCCAATTCACTTTGACTGACATTGCTTAATCCCTTGACAGCTGCAGAGGTATATTTTTGTATTTTGGATATGTCAAGCGGTTCGCGCCGTCCGTTACGTTTGATGATTGTGATCATGTCGTTCCTTGCTTCTTGATGTTAAAATAGTAATGGTTTTACTTGAAAACACGATTAAAAATTCTGTCCACATTTTTAGTGTAGTAGTCATAATTAAAGCACTCGCGTATCTGCTTTTCACTTAATGAGTTGCGCAGTTCGTCATCTTCAAGAAGATATTCCAAATAGAGGCTTTCCCCCTGGTCATTTGTTGTAGGCTTTCCTTGCTGGATCTCTTCCCATACCTTCATGGCATTGCGCTGTACGATGCGATAGGCATCTTCACGGCTTACACCCTGTATCGGTAATTCGAGAAGAACACGCTGTGAAAATACAAGACCTCCGGTAAGGTTCAGATTCTTCATCATATTCTCAGGATAGACCGTCAGATTGGCGATGACATTGTTCATACGATGCAGCATAAAGTCAGTGGTGATAAAAGCATCCGGAAGCCAGAACCGTTCAGTCGAACTGTGTGAAATGTCACGCTCATGCCATAGAGCAACATTCTCCATTGCAGGGTTTGCAAAAGAGCGAATGATACGCGCCAGTCCTGTTATGTTTTCAGTAAGTATAGGGTTGCGCTTATGCGGCATAGCGGAAGAGCCCTTTTGCCCTTTGGCAAAATACTCTTCACATTCATATACTTCAGTGCGTTGCCAGTGGCGAACCTGTACGGCAAATTTTTCTATGCTGCTTGCCATTAAAGCAAGGGCTGTTGCCAAACGTGCATAACGATCACGTTGGATAACCTGGTTGGATGCCGGTGCCGGTTTTAGGCCCAGCTCTTCACAGGTGTACTCTTCCAGTTCAAGCGGAGCATGTGCAAAGTTCCCCATCGCACCTGACACCTGACCGACGGAAATGACGTCCATAGTCTGTTCAAGGTTTTCAAGATGGCGAGCCATTTCGTCATACCATACAGCAAGTACCAGACCAAAGGTGATCGGCTCACCATGGATACCGTGTGAACGTCCAACCATTAGAGTCATCTTATGCTCTTCAGCACGTTTTTTAATAGAGGCCATTAGCATTTTTACATCACCAATGACCAGGGACAGTGAGTCCTTCATCTGAAGTGCTACCGCTGTGTCAATGGTATCAGAGGAGGTCATTCCGTAATGAAACCAGCGGCTTTCATTACCAAGTGTTTCCGATACTGATGTTGTAAATGCAATCAGGTCATGACGGGTTACCTTCTCAATCTCATCGATTCGCTCTACATTAAAATCTGCATTAGAAACGATTTTTTCTGCATCTTCATCCGGTATTAAACCCAAACGGTTCCATGCTTTTACAACCGCTTTTTCAACATCAAGCCATGCCTGATATTTTGCCTGCATTGTCCATTTACTACTCATCTCTTTACGTGCATAACGTTCAACCATGTCTCATCCAATCTTGTGTAAAATTCATCTCAAAATGATTCTCAGATTTACTATGTCAGTTATAGTTGTATGAGAAGTCCAATGTAAGAAAGTAAAATTATAATAGCTTACAGAGACTAATAAAGGGATTAAAAGATATGCCATTTGTTGTTAAAAAATTCTTTACACCGGTAAAACAAAAAGCCTTTCTCTTTTTAATGAAAGAACTGGACTTCACACAAAAAGAGGCACAGCGGTTAATTGCCAAAGGAAGACTGATTGTCAATGGCGAACCTATGAGCAGAACTGCCGGATTTGTAACCGGTGAGTTTGAACTTATCAGTTTTGAACCTCTCAGTCGAGATCTCCCTCCCATTTTTCAAACCAGTGATTTTGCTGTTTTTGACAAACCAAGCGGTGTTATGGTTCATCCGCAAAATCGACATACTCCTTACTCTATGATAGATGAAATCAAACATTATTTTGGAAGAGATGCTAACATCGCTCACAGAATCGATCAGGAAACAAGTGGACTTTTGTTATCTTCTAAAAACAAACAGAGCGAACAGACTTTAAAACTCCTGTTTGAAAACCGTAAAATACAAAAGCGTTATCTGGCTTTTGTGCATGGTGACTTTTTTCAGGATTATTCTGAAAAAGGCAACTCAAGATTTGTAGAAAAAAGAGCGGACGGTTCAATTATTATCTCAGCGCCTCTGTTGCGTCGAAAAGACGACAGTGCAATTGTACGGATGGTTGTTAAGGTTCATGATGACGGTAAGCCCTCTCAAACGATTGTATCACCGTTAAAGTACTTTCCAGAACAAAATATTACGCTTGTAGAAGCCAGACCTTTGACGGGACGACAGCATCAGATACGTGTACATTTGTTTCACGTGAAACATCCAATTGTAGGTGATCCTATCTATGGTCAGAAGGAAGAGGATATTGTTCGTTTTTTAGATAAGGAGATAAGCTCGGATGAGCGCCTAATGAAAAGTGGTGCAAAAAGATTACTTCTACATGCATCTAATCTTGAATTTTATCACTCAGGAATAAATTTTATTCTAAAAAGTAAAACTGATTTTTTAAGAGAAGCCTTCAAATTTATGGAGTGAGTGTTTCACGTGAAACATATTTAATCGGTGGAGTAATAATTTACAGATTGAGGTATTTTTCATACTGATATTCAATCGGTGGCGTAATAAGTTTTGTTCCATGAGCGTAAGAAGCATATAATACGCCAAATTAGGGCGAATAGACGTTTTGTCATAGGAAACCCTGTTGTACATCTAAAAGTCCTCTGCTGCTCTCAGAGAGACTCTGCCATTATTATCACATTAACTAGATGTTAAAAATAAATATACACCTATTTTAGGCAGTTTGCATAGCTATTGGATGACATTATTTTTATGTGATGTGAATAAATATTTTTTGCCTACCGGATTCTTATTTTTCATATAGTAAATTTTAGAGGACAATACACTTAAAACCCCAAATAGGGATATAACGGCTGTATGCTCACCGTTTATGTATTCAGGTTTATTTTATATAAATATAATCTTAATTAATGAAAAGATTAAACATTTTGACGAAAAGAGATTAAACTAATTCACAGGTTTGAACAAGTGGTGAAAAATACTCAGTTGACAGTAATTTAGATATTTTATTATTGAGAAAATTTTATTTTAAGTTAAAATATTTGATTGGGAAAAAAGACACAGTCTGAAGAAAATAGATGTATATCAACAGCACTTCGCCTCAATTTTAATGAGGTCTAGAAATGTGTCTGGTTCCAATAGGTGTTAAGTTCCCTTTTAACACGGATTATGATCTCTTCACGCGTTTCATTGTTGTCAAATGCGAGGAGTCTTGCCAGTTCAGATGCAGAACGTCTTTCTGTATAGGTTCTTGTCACGTATTTAACGGCTTTTGGGTTGAAGCGTTTAGCTATTTCAATAGAATCTTTTTTGTCAAATGCGATTGTTTCAGGAAAAGCATTATTGATAAGTACTAAGTATCCAATAGGTTTCATTGCAGCGGTCTTTCTTGTAAGTTTTGCTTTTTGTTAGTGGAATGTTAGCAAAAAAAAAAAGAAAAATAAAGGGTATTGATGAAAATAGTAATATTTAATGTAATTTTAAGTGGGAAAGGGCTCTGAAAAGAGCCTTTTTTAGAGCTCATTCCAGTTTATAATATTCATTTTTGCATCAAAAACAGTAGGTGTTCCCATGACTGAAATTTTTTGAGCTAAAAGCTTGTTTTTTTCTAAAAGCTTTTCAACAGACTTCTTTTGTTCAGGAGAAATTTTTGCAGAAGCATACTCTGTGCCCCCGTTGGCAGTACTTAGCAGACGTGCAGCTTTCTCCTGATCTGTTTTACCGGTTAATATCCATTCACTCATTGCAAGAGCATTTTTATGAAAGCTTAATGGGAATAAAAAGAGCTTAAAGGTATATTTTTTACCTAACGTCGCCATTTTCTTTTCAAACTTTAAACAGTAAGGGCATTCAGGGTCAGTAAATACATAGAGAACTTTTTTTCCGCTGCCATAACTGAAATCTTCCTGTCCTTTTACAATTTTTGGGTCTATCGGAAAAGTAATTTTCGACATATCCTTTAGACGATATCCCTCTGCCGGTATAAAGACTTTCTTGTTTTGACTGATAAAAAAGGTCAGAGGTGTACCGTTTCGGATTCCTTTAAGAAAATAGAGACCATCGACCTGCATAGCATCAGTGAGAACAATACCATTCTTCTTGATGACGTCAAGTTGTTCAAAAGGTTTAAGATCGATTTTCTTCGCATGAAGAGTGAGGCTCATGGCTAATGCCAGTATTAGCAATAACGTATATTTCATTGTCGTCCTTTGGGGTAGTAGTTTGATGAGGAATTGTATCTGAAGACGGCTTGTTTTTTTTATGAGAAAGCATTATAATGATTGCCCATAATATAAAAATTTAGATAGCTGGAGGGACAGATGAAAAGAATCTGGATATTTCTTACATTGA
>DAOWOG010000121.1 GCA_030642185.1 Helicobacteraceae bacterium
GTCGCCATAATGAGTGCAGTTCTGAGTCAATTTGTCAACGCTTTGCAATTTCCGATGAAAAAAGGTTCCGGCGACAGGATCAATAGAGCAGTGTTTGATCTGATATTTTCAGCCAATCTCCAGGCAGAGACGTTTGAACTTCAGGATACATTTCGTGCATTGGACAGATATTTTACAATTTTCGATCTGCTTAACAGCACGACTGTCTTTACGATAGTCATTGAGAAGAAAGATGAAGAATACGGTATGCAGATGCTTGCAAATGACAAGCACCTTCACACCATGACCGATGATGATAAAAGGTTGTCTGTCTATAAACTGGTCGTCAAATTCACCGACACGCTTCATGAGATCGAAACACTGACGAGACAAAAGGAGATCACGCTTTCGTTAGAACGGCTTGAACAGTTTATTTTAGAACAAAAAGAGACGATGCAGGATCTGGGTATCCGTGTGATAATCCCAAAAGAGCTTCAATCACTGCTTAGGCCGAAACTGAAGATCTCGGCAAAAGCAACATCAAAAAACCTGACCTCTTTTTTGAGTCTGGATAAGCTTCTGGAGTATGATTTTTTTCTCTCTATCGGGGACGAGAAGATATCGATGCAGGAGTTTGAAAAACTACTCAAAGAGGGACGGCGTATTGTTCAGTTCAAGGAGCATTTCATCTATCTTGATCCTAAAGAGGTAGATGCACTTTTTAAACAGATGCAAAAGCAGAAAAAATTAAACCGGTTCGATCTGCTTCATATGAGTTTTAACGGTGAACTGGAGCTGGATGAGACACTTAAAGCTTATCTTGATGATATTTTCAAAACCAGAAAATATCCGCTGCCGCCTGTCAATGCCAAGCTCAGAACATATCAGCACAAAGGCTTTTTGTGGGCTGTCAACAATCTGCTAAACGGTTTTGGTGTCATCTTCGCCGATGATATGGGACTTGGAAAAACACTTCAGGCCATTACGGTCATCTATCACCTTAAGCTTGAAAAACATATAACAAAACCCGTTCTCATTGTTGTACCGACGACACTTTTAAACAACTGGGCACTTGAGCTGAAGAAGTTTGCTCCGGAATTGAGCCATAGCGCCTATTATGGACAAGATCGCGTTATTAAACCAAGTGATATTGTTTTTACAACTTACCAAATTCTCAGGCGCGACATCGATATCATCAAAAAACATTCCTTCGATATGATCGTCATTGATGAAGCGCAAAATATCAAAAATTCGGATACAAAAGTTGCAAAAAGTGTTAAAGCCATCAAAGCGCCTTACAAAATGGCCCTTAGCGGTACACCGGTTGAAAATAACTTGAGTGAACTTTGGAGTATTTTCGATTTTGCATTGCCTCGGTACTTGAAGAGTCTGAAAGATTTTCAAAAAACATACGCTAAAGCCATTGAGATCAATCAGGACAGAGAAGCTGCAAAAAGACTTCAAAACATTACTGCTCCTTTTATGTTAAGACGGCTTAAGAGTGATAAATCCATCATTAAAGACCTGCCGGAAAAAATCATCATCGATCAGTATGTTACGATGGAAAAAGCACAGGCCGCTCTTTATCAAAGCGTGATAGATGAAAGTCTTGAACGTATTGACAGCAGTGAGAAAAAGGATCGAAGCGGGCTTGTTTTCAAGCTGCTTGTATCATTGAAACAGATATGCAACCACCCGCGTAATTTCGACAAGTCATCTGCACCGGACTATCACCTTTCGGGTAAAACAAAGACGTTAATGCAGCTGCTCGAAACCATTGTCGAAAGAGAAGAGAAAGTGCTTATCTTCACACAATACACCCAGATGGGAGATATTCTTGAAGAGATCATTAGAAAGGAGCTATTCATTGAACCGCTCTATCTGAAAGGATCGCTCAGTAAAAAACGACGCGATGAGTTGGTAGAAACTTTCAACAGTGATAATGAGAAAAAGATCTTTATTCTCTCGCTCAAAGCAGGAGGCGTAGGCTTAAATCTAACGGCAGCCAACAATGTCATCCATTATGACCTCTGGTTCAATCCGGCCGTAGAAAATCAGGCGACCGACAGAGCTTTTCGTATCGGCCAGGAAAAAAATGTCAATGTCTTTCGCTTTATCACTCAAAACAGTTTTGAAGAGAAGATCGATAAAATGATAAAATCAAAACAGCAGCTTCAGGATTTAAGTGTGAGTGTCGGTGAGAAGTGGATCGGAAAAATGAGTGATTCTGAGTTGAAAACACTTTTTGAAGTGTCCTAAAAATGATTCAAAAGGATATCACCTATGTCTAATCATGATTTCGTGGGGAAACAAAAGAGAGGTACAGCTTGCTTGAAACAATAGGCACTGCCATATTATTAGCCGTAATTGTCTGGATAACCTACCGGTATTACGGAACACCGGAAAGTGAATACCTGAAAGTGTTAGACACTTTACCTGTCAACGATTTTTCGTACCTTGATACCGCTGAGATCGAAGAGCGAATTGAAATCACAGAACAGAATCTCAAAGAACTTGATGCACATATTGAGCGGACAAAAAAGAAAAAGAGCAAAAAACGCTACCGCCTGCATCATCAATTGGAGAGTATTAAACTAAGCTTGCTGACCTATGAACTGCATAAACGCGAATGCGAAAAAAAGAATTGAAGAAGCAGATGGGTATGAAACACACACCGCAATAATACTTCGACTGAATTTCACACTTCCTCTACACATTGTAACAATACTCAAGTATAATCGCGACATTATTTCTGCCTGTTTCAATCCAACCTGATACAGGCAGAGCAAACCATAAGGAGTTAATGTTGCTAAGCTTTGCTTCATTTTATAAACTGCTGCAAGAGTCATTCAGAGATCTGCTGCCGATCGTTTTGGTCATTCTCTTTTTTCAACTGGCCATCATCCAGACCGTTCCGGAAGGCTGGCTTGCCACTTCCATCGGTCTGGCTATTGTGGGTGTCGGTCTGGCGGTTTTCCTGCTGGGACTTGAAGTCGGAATTTTTCCGGTTGGTGAAGGACTCGCCGGTGATTTTGCGCGCAAGGGTTCCACTTTCTGGATTATAATCTTTGCCTTTTTGATCGGGTTTGGTACTACCGTTGCCGAACCTGCTCTCTTTGTCGTTGCCGAGAAGGCAGCGAGTATCAGCTCGGGCAGGATCGATGCCACCGTTCTGCGAATGGTGGTTGCATTTTCTGTTGGATTTGCGATCGTACTGGGTTCCTGGCGGATCATCAAGGGCCATCCGATCCATTACTATATTATTGCAGGTTATATTGTTGTCGTAGCTACTACCGCATTTTCCCCGCATGAAATCGTCGGTCTGGCATATGACCTGGGCGGGGTAACAACATCAACGGTGACTGTACCGCTGGTCGCTGCACTGGGTATCGGTCTGGCCAGTACGATCAAAGGACGCAGTCCGATACTCGACGGTTTCGGTCTCATCGCATTTGCCTCTCTGACACCGATGATTTTTGTCCAGATCTATGGTATTGCCGTCTATGAGCTGGTCGAGGCCAAAGATATTGCACCGATACTCGTTCAGGCACAAGGGACAACGACGCTTGACTTTTCAGTCTCCGGCATCCTCAACGGTATTTTCGGCGTTATTAAAGACGTGGTTCCGATCCTGGCTATTATTCTCTTTTTCCAATACGTCGTTCTGAAAAAGCCGGTTGAAAACCTTAAAACTGTTCTGATCGGTTTTGGTCTTGTTATGATCGGACTTTACGCTTTTATCCTCGGTCTTGAGATGGGTCTTTTCTCACTGGGTGAAACCATGGCCTATCAGCTTACACGCGGCAACAGCAACTTTATTATCTACGGGTTTGGATTCGCGATCGGTTTTGCCACTACGATGGCTGAGCCGGCACTCACTGCCATTGCCCGAAAAGCCAAGGAGATCAGTGACGGAAAGATCAATGACTTCGCGCTGCGCATCTTTGTCGCCTTCGGTGTGGCCATCGGTATCGCGCTTGGATCTTTTCGTATTGTCGATGGCGGACACATTGTCTACTACATCATCGCCGGCTATGCTATTGTCATTGCTTTAACATTCATTGCCCCAAAATATATTGTTGCGATCGCTTATGACAGCGGCGGGGTAACCACCTCCACCATCACTGTTCCTCTGGTTGCCGCACTCGGACTGGGACTGGCTACCAACATCGAAGGGCGTGATCCGCTGATCGACGGTTTTGGTTTGATCGCTTTTGCTTCACTCTTTCCGATGATCACGGTGATGCTTTACGGTGTCATTACTGAGAAACTGGGTGTTAAAGGGGCTCACGACCTTGAGCGTGAACATATTTCCGAGCTGCGCCATGCTATCGAAGATGCGAACAATATGGGACTGACGACCTTTAATATCGATGCAACGGATATTCGCCACTCAATCGAAATGGCCTTCTCCTCTGTACACATCATCGTTCCTCAAAATAAAAAAGATAAAGCTCTTCTGGCAGCAAAAGAGGCAGGTGCAACCGGAGTAACGATCCTCGAAGCACATGGTATGGGACTTCATGAGATGGATAATTTTTACAACCGGCTTGAGCATGAAGCAACTGATGTAGACTTAATGTTCCTTCTACCTACCACCAAAGTTGATCATCTTATCCAGCATGTCATGCATGAACTTGACATTATCGGAGGCGGAGAAGGGATTGCCTTTGCCTACCCGGTATCACATCTCAAAGGGTTGTCACTCAAAGGCGAAGACCTCAATGTTTCACTGAAGAGCCCTATCAGATAAAGAGAAGCCTTCGGGCTTTTTCATGCTCTCAAGACTCGTGCAATCAACTTTGCGACAAACCTTCTTTTCTTCGTCGGAAAGCGCTTCAGCTGTCTGAATCTGCATCTCAAGTACATTCCTATCTGCTTCCGATATATCCTCACCCAAACCAGAGCGTTTTTCAATCCTGTTTCGCATTATCTTGGTATCACACTGCAGATCAAATATGACAAAAGGAAGATTCATTTCCAGGGAAAGGTCTAAAAAAAGCCGGCGCTGCCACGCTTTTAAAAATGTCGCATCCAGGATGACAAAATAACCGCCCAGAAGCACGGTTTTGGCAAGTTCGACCAGTCGGCTGTAGGTTGCCTCGGTTGCCTCAACTGTATAGACACCTGTTTCAATGGCATTTTCCGATCGCTCTTGAGATGCAAACATTCGCATCCGTTCTACATCGGAACGGATACGGATTGCACCGTACTGTTCAGCCATCATCAATGCAAAGGTGCTTTTTCCCGATCCTGAAAAACCGTGAGTAATAGCTAAAAAGATCTCTTTTCTTTCGGTATAGCTTAGTGCCTGATCGATATAGCGACTCACTTCATCTATTAATTTTCTTCGCTCATCCGGATCCATTTCCTGGGCAACTCTCAATGCAGCCACCTTTGAGCGGACCA
>DAOWOG010000115.1 GCA_030642185.1 Helicobacteraceae bacterium
AAACGGCCTCGAGATATACGCCATGTGCGAGATCCCCAGCAATGTCATTCTTGCCGACGAGTTTTTAAAGGTGTTTGACGGCTACAGTATCGGATCAAACGACCTGACCCAGCTGACACTCGGTGTTGACAGGGACAGCGCCTTGATCGCCCACATCTTTGATGAACGCAACGAAGCGGTCAAGCGGATGCTGAAAATGGCGATCGATGCCTGTAAAAGTGCGGACAAATACATCGGTATCTGCGGACAGGCTCCCTCGGATTACCCGGAGATAACGGAGTTTCTGGTTGAAAACGGGATCGACTCTATCTCGCTCAATCCCGATTCGGTACTGAAAATGTGGCAGGTCGTAGCCGACCTCGAAGCCCGTCTGAACTGATCTTTTAAAGAAGAGAAAAAGCAGCCGCTTCGGCGCGGGATGCGAGCGGTTTGACTTTGACAATCTCCCCTTCGAAATCAAGCGAATACTCCTGATCCGGTGACGTTTTACAGTAGGTGAGGATAGCACGTGCAGCCAGCTCTTTGTCGGCGTCGGTTGCATTGCGTGACAGCAGGCAGTGCGGTCCCGGGATGCCGTGGGTTTTAATGTGGACAAACTTGTCGTTTTCAAGTTCCTGCAGCTTCTCGTTTTCATCCTGCTGGCGGCCGATGACAAGTTTGGCATTGTCCGGCAGGCGCAGATGCCGTCCCCATTTTAAGATCGGAATATCTTGCACATCGAAATGGTCGTCGTACTTGATGTAGTCGTTCATTTTGATGGCGAAGTTGGCATCGGTCAGCAGGCATCCGCCGCCGGGACTCTCATAATCTTTCAGACCATATTCTTCAACGAGTTCCATCTGGCGGTCACGGCTTCTGCCCTGGATCCCTTCGAGTTTGTCACGATCCACCCATCCCTCTGTTTCGGCGATGGTCGGCTCCAGCCGTTTAGCTGAGAGCGGTCGCAGCAGCAGACCTTTGACATTGGCTTCATTGAGTACGGTTTTCAGTGCATCGGCGTTTTGACTCATAGGACGCTGTCCAAGGACTTCCCCGCTGATGAGAAAACTGGCACCTTCGCCTTCCATAATACGTTTGGCCACTTCAAACATCTTGGCATGGCAGTCGATGCAGGGGTTGAAATGTTTGCCGTAACCGTGTTTGGGGCTAAAGAGAACGCTCTGGAGGTATTCGCTCTGGATGTCGATGATTTTGAGTTCGGCACCGACCTGATCACACATATTTTGCATATGCTCTTTACGGTCACGGGTTGCACCGAAACCGGTGTTGATATTACAGGCGATGACTTCGATACCCTGATCAATGATGAGCTTGATGGCGAGTGTCGAGTCCAGCCCGCCGCTGAAAAGGGCGATCGCTTTGCGTTTTGCAGACATTAAATTCCTTGGTGAGGCACAAGAGTTTCTTTAGAGGTGCTCTTTATTCAATCACTATTAACCAGTTCGCCTCGTTTTAATTGTGTAATTTTACCAAGATATTTCCGGTTCAGGAAAGTTTTTTTTGCCATGGGAATGCTTTGGTCGCGCATCATACTCTGGCGAAGACGTTCATAGTGTTTACGCAAAAAGATGACTAACTCGTTTTTCAGGGACTCATCATCGTCAAATGTATGTATGCTCTCATCGAGTAAAATGGCCGAGAGCCGGGGATCATCAGTTGTTTCCTGAAGGGCGAGGGTAAACTCTGCAGCGTGAAACTGCAGCATTTCCGACGAGATAAAATCGAGGATATGATCCATAAACTCAGGATGTTCCAAAACGGTTTTGATCAGTGCCAGTTCCCAGGCATCACGATAGCTGTTTTGAGGGGGGTTGACAGTCGATGGTTCGGAGGATGTATTGCTGCGTGTCAGCCGGATGAGAGAGGGGTTGATAGCCAGCTGAGCGGCAAGATAGGGTTTATACTCCTCCTGCAGAAGGGGCGAGAGTGTCTTAAGATAGCCGATCCCCTCCTGCATTGCCTGTTCTTTGGCTTTAGGATTGCGCAGATCATAGTTGATGATGATCTGCTTCAAGACAAATTCAATAAACGGTACTGGGTCGTGAAACATACGGTTAAGTTCTTCGATCTGTCCGGTATGAACCATATCGGCAGGATCCATTCCTCCCTCGAAGAGGATAACGCCTCCGTCAAATCCGGAAGCACTCAGGAGTCTGGACGCTTTAATCGCCGCATTGCGCCCGGCATTATCACCGTCATAGGCCATAATGATACGGGGGTCGCCTTTTCTAAGCAGCGGAAGATGCTCCGGGGTGAGGGCCGTTCCGAGTGTCGCTACTGCCTGCGTAAAACCGGCCTGATGGAGCATGACCACATCCAGATAGCCTTCTGTCACAATCATCTCTTTTTGACGATAGATCGTCTCCTTGGCGAGATGGTAGGCATAAAGCAGGCGTGATTTGTTAAAGATTCTGGTCTGCGGCGAGTTGACGTATTTGGCCTGATGGCCGGTAATGGTACGTCCGCCAAAGCCGACAATGGAGCCATTGGCTGCATGAATAGGAAAGGTGATCCTCTCGATAAAACGGGCAAATTCCCGACCTCCGTCACTGCCGGCAACGCCGAGTTCGATCGCTTCGACCATCGTAAAGAGATTTTTTTTGATAAAGGAGATCGTCTGTCCCGATGCCGGAGCGTACCCGATGCTGAAACGCTGTATGCTCGACTCAAAAATACCGCGCTCTTTAAGGTACTGCTGGGCTGTCGGCATTTTATCCAGAAGGCTCTGATAGTACTCATTAAGCTTATCCATCAGCTGTGAGCGCTGCTGTCTGGACTTTCCCTGGGTATAGTTCAGGCTGTAGTTAAACTGAGAGGCCAGTTTTTCAAGGGCTTCCGGATAATTGAGCTTTTCGTACTCCATAACAAACTTGATGGCATCGCCGCCGGCACCGCAGTTTCCAACTGCGAAATGGGATGTCATAAATGTATGGGTTTCGTCTTTGACAGTAATATCATAGACCAAATCATTGGTTCCAGCATCTTCTATGGATGCAATTTGCAAAAAGAGGTACTTTGTTTGATTGACTGTTTCGAAAAAACCTGCACATGACTCCTGTTTTCTAAATGTTATGCGATAAGCGTTTTTATGCGATGTTCCATGCGTATCTATTTTGGCTTTCTCAATGGAATAGGATGGAATTTTATTTAAAGATATTGCAAGATCTACGATTTGCAGAGTCAGCATGTGGCTAGTTGTAGTGAATCTGTATCCATTGCTGTGACCGTCTCCATCTAATAAGCCCTGCAAAAATGCCTCTTTTTGAGTTTTGGAAAGGGAATTGAACCAAATTGGATAGATCTTATGATCAGAATGCTTAGAAAAAAGAGCCATAAAGATGTGCGCCAGATTTGTATTGGAGATAGTTACCTCAAGGGAGTTGGCTCTCTCTTCTCGGTAAAACAGAGAAGCTTGCAGACTAAAAAATTTTTCGATGATCTCTTTTATTTTTTTTGCATAAGACAATTCTTTCGCATGTAGACTGAATTTTATTCCTCCCCTGTATGTACTGCCTTCAGCGACATAGAGGCCATATAGCCACATCAGTTCATCGGTTAAAGGCAGTGACGTAATCTGTTTTGGCTTGGGTCCGAAAGATGCCGTTTTTAGATAAGGCCTTGTGTCAATCTCATCGATTTGATGTTCTTCCTGGCGAACAGGAAATAAAAAATAATCATTTTCTTTTATTTCGGAGGCAAATAACTGTTTGATTGACAGGTTGTTTTTCTTATTTTTAACATTATCTTTCTTTTTGATACGTTGATAAAACTTGAATGGACGGCCCTTTTCTTTTCGTATATAGGGAAGACACCTGATTGCCTCTTCCAGGGAAACGCTCATCATGTCATGATTTTGGGTAAAGTAGGTAAATTCGCGTAACAGTTTCGTTTTGAAACCTACAAGTGGAAATTCAGGCTTATGGGAGATGGCTTGAATAACTTCGGTAGCCTTTCCGCTAATGGAATAGACGGTATCCCCTGCACTGATCTCCTGAATAGGCCTGATCCCTTCTGACGTAATAATGGGTACATCAGGATGAAGGCAGCCGAAACAGTGATAGATCTGTTTTTGCGGGCTGATGACAAAACTCGGACTCTTTTCATCATGAAAGGGGCAGACGGCCTTGAAATTGGCGCCGGCCTTTCTGATCTCAATGTAGTTTCCGATCACGTCAACAATGTCAAGACGGGTTTTAAGCCCTTCGATGGAGTCCTGGGAAATCATAACGCTATTTTAGCGCAGATTCGTTTGAGACGGTTTTATATCTGTTGACCTGGCTTATATATAATTTCAAAATATATTTATCATAAGGATGCGTGATGAAGAAGAGACTGCTCTTTTTTCTTTTTCCATGGCAGGTGTTGTTTGGAGCGGACCTTAGCTATGGAAAAGGGAACTTTGATTTTAATTTCGGACTTAATGGCGGGATGAACGCTGATGTTTCACTGGATGTGGATCTGCTCAGTATAAGAGAGAATCACCTGCAGCTTTATGATAATGTGTTCCTCTATTTTAATGTCGATATTTATAAATCCAAAACAGTGGATCACTATGCGCAATATTTTGAACAAGCTGCCAATTTTAACCCGTTGGGACCTTCTGCATCCGAGATTGCCGCAAAATATACACCGATTCCGGTTCCCGTAAGCTACAAGATGCGCGGTATCGATATGAATATTGGAATCGGCTATGATCTTCTTCATCAAAAAGGAAGCTATCTGAGTGTCGGTCTCGGCACCGGTTTTTCTATGCCTTATATCGAGACAGAAAGTATGTTGGATGATGCCCAAAACGTCTCATCAATGCTGAAAACGACAAAAACAGAGATTATGACCTATAAGCTTCTGCCTTCAGTGCACGGATGCTACGCTGTTTTGCCGGGTCTGAAATTTCTGGGGTCACTGCAGTACGGTTATCAGTTCGGCAGTGTAAAAAATGAGTACATCAACGGAGAAGCCGATATCTCCGGTACCAATCTCAGTACAGACATCAGCGTCGAATATGCACCATTTTCAAAGTCGAGCGGATGGGATGCGTTCTACCTGAGTGCAGGGTATCGCTACAATGACTGGAGTGTCGATACGATGGAAGCAAGCGTTATCAATCCGGCTTTTTCGTATGCGTTTATGCAGACATTTTCTATGGGCTTTTCATCCCAATTTGCCTATATTGGTGCAGGATATGCATTTTAATCCGGAATGTTTAAAATCTATGCTACAATTCGCGTCCAAAAATTTTAAAAGAAAGTAGGTGATGTGAATGCCAGGTATTGTACTTCGTCATGACGATAACTTTGATGCTGCGTACCGCCGTTTCAAAAAGCAGACTGACCGTAACCTCGTTGTTACTGAAGCTCGTGCCCGCCGTTTCCACGAAACGGACACTGAGAAACGCAAAAAGCAGAAGATCAGTACTCGTAAAAAGTTGCTCAAACGACTTTATATGATGCGTAGATACGAATCACGTCTGTAACAAAAAA
>DAOWOG010000242.1 GCA_030642185.1 Helicobacteraceae bacterium
CTTGATCACCTGGATAAATTCATGTACATTACTTTCCAACAGCCAGTCATTTCTTGCCAGTGATTTGTAAGGGATCACCCCTTTAAACAGTCCGCTCTCGGAAATAGAACGCTGAAATTGATGCAGAAGCTGACGATCCGGGCTCTCAATCCAGCGTGCTTTCGTGTAACTATACTGTTTTGAAGACTCATCTGCATAATAGATACTCTGATGGCGCAGAAGGCTTGTACCTTCAAAATGCGTTACTCGTATAATTTTTTCCTGACACCCAGTGCTGGTGTAACGGTCAATATCCGGCTTAATATCCATCCGGTAAGTTGTTACCGGCGGTACATTGTTCTGCAGAGAACAACCGCTTATCAGCAGCAATCCAATAGTCATTATAATACGTTTCACTCTATCTCTCCCGGTCCAATATTTGGCTGTTCATGCTGCAGCAGGATATCTGAAGGGCTGTTGCTGAATTTATCCAGTATTACATTCAGACCGATCAAGGTCTGCTGCATCTCACGCATGGTCAGTTCGAACTGTACCATCGGAGGTCCGACATTTTCCTTGACACTGTAGTCACTGTTTGCGTTGCGCACACGAAACACTTCAGCCGACTCGGCTATCGTCAGGTAACTCTTGCTGACGGATTGGATCGAGGTACTGACAGAATCAATTGAGCGGCTCAGATTTGCTTCAAAAGCAACACTCTTATTTAGAAACCTGTCGATCTTTGGTATTGTCGCCGTATCAAGTTTCTGCACTGCCGATGAAGTAGAAGCCATCAGCTGCTGAAAATGTTCAATCGTCCTGTCATCAAGCGCACGCTCGATACGCTGCATTGTATTGGCAAAATGGACCAACGCCTTGCTTAACTGCTCTCTATTCACTTCGTCTAAAAGCATTTGTACATTATGCATCGTCTTCATCAAATTGGTCGAAACACTTCCGAAAGACTCCTCCATACGTACCAAAAATGAGGGAATTGATTTGATCTCAGGTATATCGTCTTTCCCAAGTGTTTCCAGACACGCACTCTCTTTTCTTCCCTCACTCAGATCAACAAAATTAAGCCCTGTAATACCCTGTGCTTTAAGTTTTGCTACCGTATCTATTTTAATCGGTGCTGCATCATCGACTGAGATCAAGACCTCGATTACTTCAATATTATCCGGGTTGATACGCATCTCTTTGACATTTCCGATGGTCACACCGCGATACTTGACAGGCGAATCGATATTTAAACCTGAAACCGATTCTGAAAAATTGATTTTATAGAGTTGCACTGCTTTCTTGTTGGTTGGCTCCATCAGCCACGTCACAAAAACGAGGATCAGCCCAATCGCGAACAGAACAAATATGCCGACCAATGTATAATTGACTTTAGAGTTCATACCCTACCTTAAGTGTTTTGAATATGTTGTGAAAAATGTCTGAATAAACGGACTTGTCACGGCCATGACCTCATCCAGCGTTCCTTCTGCAGCAATTTTTTTATGATCGATCACTGCCATGCGGTCAAGCGTTGTTTTAATCGAATTGAGATCATGCGAGACCATTATGATGCTTAATTGTAGCATCTCTTTGAGATTAACGATCAATGCATCAAATTCTCTGGCTGAAATCGGATCGAGTCCGGATGTCGGTTCATCCAGAAACAGGAGTTTCGGATCCATAGCCAGAGCACGAGCCAGAGCCGCTTTCTTTTTCATTCCCCCGCTTAACTGGGAAGGGTATAATTTTCCGTCACTCTGTTTTAAACCGACGATATCAATTTTAAATGCCACGATCTCATCGATCAGTTTTTGACTGATCGATGTATATTCTTTCAGCGCAATCGAAATATTTTCCGCCACACTGAGCGACGTAAACAGTGCATTGGACTGAAAAAGAACACCCCACTGTTTTCTAAGTTCCTGCGCCTCAAAAGCGGAGATTGTGTTAATATCCCTGCCTAACAACGTTATGCTGCCGCTTTCAAAATTTTCCAGCAAAATCATCTCACGCATCAGTGTCGATTTTCCGCATCCGCTGGGCCCAAGCAGACCATAAATCTCTCCCTGATTGATTGTAAGGGAGAGCTTGTCATGCACATGGTTGGTGCCAAATCGGGTCGTCACATCACGCACAGTAATAATCGGTTCCATCATATCCCCATATGGGTAAAGAAAATTGAAAAGATCGCATCGCAAATGATCACGATAAAGATCGACTCAACCACACTCTTAGTGGTATTGAACCCTATACTCTGTGTATCATTCTTGACCATAAGCCCCCGAAAAACACCGATGGATGCGATCAATATCGCAAAAAACGGCCCTTTGACGATACCGACCCAGAAGTGACGTATGTCAATGACATTGGAGAAGCGTTCCAAAAACAGTGTTGGGCTTAAACCCAGTTCGATGTGGGCAATGAGCATTCCGCCGACAACACCCATGATATCTGCAAAAAAGATCAGTATCGGCATCATGAGCATCAGTGCCAAAACACGAGGAAGCACCAAAAAGGCATAGGGGTCAAACCCCATGGTACGCATCGCGTCAAGCTCTTCGGTGATCTTCATGACCCCTATCTGTGCGGCATAGGCCGATCCGCTTCGCCCCGCAACGACGATAGCCGTCAGCATCGGAGCCAACTCCCGCAAAATTGAGATCCCCAGCATATCAACGATAAAAATATTGGCACCGTAAATTTTGAGCTGCACCGAAGATTGATAGGCGATGACGATACCGACGAGAAACATGGTCAGCGAAATAATCCCCAGCGCTTTAATCCCGCTCTCGTTCATCTCAAAGACTATCTCTTTCCAGCGGATAGCCCTGAAAGAACGCAGATAAAGCAGCATAGCCATACTTAACTGTCCGAAAAATGCTAAAAACTGCAACAAGCCTTTTACACGATCACTGGCTTTTTTACCAATTTTTTCCACAAAGGAGGGAACGATACAGGTAAACGATGTATCAAGATGGGCATGTTTTTCAACCATCTTGAAGAGCTGTTCAAACTCTTCATTATCAAAGGAGAGCGTAGACTCACACCCTTGAAGCTGCATCTTTTTCATCGTAGACAGTATCAACAGTACCGCAGCAGAATCCAGTTCATCGACCTCAACAAAATCCAAGATGATCTCTTTTTGGACCAAACACTCTTCTTGTGCATTTAAAACTGTTTCGATCTGATCCAGATTGCCGACTCTCAGCAAACCGGAAAAATGAAAAATATACTTGTCGTCTCCGGTCTCGATGATCAGCTTCGCACTGCCTGAATGCATCTCAGCTCTCCCTGTCAAACAGCATTTTGTCTACACGCATGCCTGATTGATCTGATTTTACAACATAATAGGTCTCATTGCAAGCGAAAGCAGCCGGATTGACATAGTGACAGCCTTCAATGTCAAACTGACGATCCTGATGAAAATGGCCTTCGATAAAATAGTCATACCTGCTCAAATCAATACTTTTCAGATGTTCTCTGATTTTCTGCTCAAAATGATCAATCTTTCGGCAATCGTCTTTGTTGGTCAGTTTATTATCGAGTGCATTCATAATAAAGTTATTTCCGATTTGATCAACCATATCCAACAGCTTTAAAA